>QHYO01000308.1 GCA_003224135.1 Acidobacteriota bacterium
CAGTGGAGTCATAGCGAAGTGGCGGCATAAAGATCTGGTAGGTTGGCTCAACGGCCGGGCCCTTGCCGAGATCTGGCGCCGGAGGATTCACGGCAGCTTTCGGCGCTGGTTGTCGAGGCGCGGCGTTCTTCTTCAGATCTTCACTACTGGCAAGCAGACTTATCTCCGGTCCGATTGGGTTGGGCGAACCCGCGGCTGATTCAAACGATTCGCACGCGCAAAGGCCGGAATTGCTCCGCATTCCTTGCAGTTGGCCATTCGCAAGGAGCACGTCGCCGCCTTGTGGCACCATCACGCTTTGGCCGCCGAATTGTTCCTCGAGACGCAGTGCCCCGCGGTTAGCGCGAACACACATCAGGCCAGGAGTATCGAAACCAGCGAGGATATCTTGAGGTCCATCGCCGATCGCGACGGTCTTCGCAAGAATCTGCGCGGTAAAAACGTTCAGCGTGAGATTGCCTTCGACATGTGCGTGGATGGTGCCACTGTCGAGAGCGATGGTCAGCGCGTTACCTGCTTTCAACATGGAAATGTGCGCGGGGCCGCAGACCGCGATAGTTCCACCTTCGGCGAGGTTGATGCGCGCGCGGCCCAGCTTCACGCGGATATCGACGCCACTGCGCAGCAGCGTCTTCACCTCGTTGCCGACTACCTGCACGCTCATCGGACCCTTGAGGGCGATGGCCTGGCCTTCAATCGTGCCGATGATCTCGCCTTGCGGCTCTTGGGGAAGTGGGTCGCCTACTGCTGCACGAGTGCCGAAGAGAAAAATGCCGAGCGCTGCTAGCGCGACACCCCGCGCAAACAGGAGCGTTGCTCCTTCAGGGCGCTGAGATTGCTCTTGCTGTGAGTGCATATTGAAGGCAAAGAGCCGCCGGGCCGCTCTCTTCTCTATACTATACGTCCAGCGGATTTTCGCCGCACAGGGAAAAGGGTTTCAGGGTTTGTGCTTACAAACCCTGATATGAGAAGGGTTTCAGGGTTTGTGCTTACAAACCCTGATATGACGATGAAGACCGCGCACGAACAGACAAACCGATCGGGCAGCGCAGAGGCTGCTGCAGCGGAGCCCGAAGCGCAGTCGCAAAAGCTGGGCGTGCATTACGATACGCAGCTTCCGAAACTTCCCTGGTCGCGCCGCATTCAGATTCCCATCATCGCTGCGCTGGTCTACTCCGTGATTCGGATTCTAGGGCCGACACTCCGTTTTGAGGTGCTTGGCTGGCAAAGCGCGGAAAAGGTATACGCCTCGGGACGAAGATGCATCTGGGCGTTTTGGCACCGGGTGATCATTCCCGTGGTTTGGTGGCGGCGCAATTGCGGCGTGGTGGTGATGAACACGACGGCGTTCGACGGACAATGGACTCGGAAAGTAATCGAATGGATGGGCTATCGAACCGCGCAGGGAAGTTCGTCGCGTGGCGGATTGCGCGGCCTGGCGGTGATGGCACGGCGAATCGGGGAGGGGCACGATTGCGCGTTTACGATTGACGGTCCGCGCGGACCACGTTATGTGGCCAAGCCCGGACCGGTCATGCTGGCTCGACGTACTGGAGCGCCCGTCGTCGTGTTCCACATCGGCGTCGAACACGGAAAAACATTTGAGAAAACCTGGGACCATTTCCTGCTGCCGCGGCTTTTCACAAAAACAATCATGATTTTCGCGCCGCCCATCGAAGTTCCGCCGGACGCCGATGCCGCTTTACTCGAAGCCAAGCACGCCGAAATGCAGAAGGAACTGGAACGCGTCCGCGACGTTGCAGAGGACTGGTTCTCACTCAGCGAAGCGGAGCGCGAAAGGTTCCGCGGGGAGCTTGGGAAATAGCAGGCACGGTAGCATCGCCCCGTGCAGTTCCGTTGATTTCAGATGGATGTCTAGTTGTTGCCAGGTCGTTCGCCGAGCTTCACCGGAACATCCATTTTTTTGCCGCCGCGGAACAGGCTGACACTGACGGTATCTCCCGGCCGCTTTCTGTTGAGCACCAGATTCACATCCAGGGGACTTGAAACCTTCTGACCATCGATTGCGGTGATCACATCGCCGCCAATGTAAAAACGCCGCATGCCGGCCTGCGCGACGCGGTCTCCTCCCTTAGTCCCGGCCTCGGCCGCCGGTCCGCCGCGCGTCGTGGTTTGCACCAGCAAACCCTCTTGTGCGGGAAGGCCCAGCGCTTCCGCAAAAGATTCATTGATGGGGATCGTTTCCACGCCAATAAACGCCTGGTGCACGCGGCCATCGGTGATCAGGTCATGCGCAATCCTCTTGGCGGTGTTGATGGGAATCGCGAAGCCGATGCCGGCCGTTGTGCCGGTCGGCGTGTAGATCGCCGAATTGATGCCAATAACTTCGCCATGCGTGTTGATCAGGGGGCCGCCGGAATTGCCGCGATTGATTGCTGCATCCGTCTGTATCGCTTCATCGATCAGCGTGTTTTGCCCGGTTTGAACGGTACGGCCAAGCGCGCTGACGACCCCGGTGGTCAGCGTGCTTTGAAATCCAAATGGATTTCCGATCGCAAGGACTTTCTGCCCGACCTGGAGCGCGGCGGAATCCCCGAGCGGCAATACCGCCAGCGGCTTTTTGCCCGGTTCGATCTTCACCAGCGCCACGTCGTTGCGTTGATCGGCACCAATAAACTTTGCCGAATGCCGCGATTGGTCGCCTAGCACCACCTCAATGCTCTGTGCGCCCTGCACGACGTGAAAATTCGTCAGGATGTAGCCTTTCGGGTCAATGACGAAGCCGGAGCCTGCGCCCTCGACCGGCACGGGGTCCATCCAGAAATCGTATTCAGTGGCCTTTGTCAAAATATTGGCGCCACTAAGGGCAGCATCGCGTTCCGCAAAGCTGGCGTTTTTCACCGCCGCCGAATCCACGGGGTTCGGAATCGCCTCGACATTGATTGGCTGCCGTGCACCCCACCGCGCACCGGCCCAATAGGCACCTAGAATCAATATCGCGATCACCGCGAGCGGCCGTAGAAATGAAGTTTGAGTTCGGGGAGACATAGGACCTTCCAGTCTGTGGTACTAGCTGATGATAATAGCGCAAATCGCGCAGCCAGGATTATCGACCCGGCGAACTCTGCGGAAGCTTTGTAGCAAATGCCTCGACCTGACGCCGCGTTTCTTCAAGCGAACCGGAACAATCGATTTTCTCCGTAGCCAGAGCCAGTTTGTCCGCCACAGGCATCTGCGCGGCGATACGTCTTCGCGCCTCGGCCTCGCTTACTCCACGCTCGATTAGACGTGTAATCTGCTCGGCCGGCAGGCACCAGACGACCAGCACGCCATCCAGCCTCTTGTGCAGCCCGGCTTCGAAGATCAGTGCCGCTTCGATAAAAGCCGCAGCGTGCTTGCCGCTGCTTTCCAGTTCCATGAACTGTCGAACCATTTCCTGTTCGACGCGCGGGTGGATGATGGCATTCAGTTGGTTCAGCTTTTCGCGATCGTCAAAAACAATTGCTGCAAGACGGCTGCGATCGATGCGCCGATCGGGATCGAGAATCGCGTCCCCAAAAATGGAACGCACTTCGTTGTAGGCAGGCTGGCGGGGCTCGATCACCTGATGAGCCATGCGGTCGGCTTCCAGTACCGGAAATCCCAGCTCGCGCAGAATTGCAGCTACAGTGGATTTTCCGCTCGCGATTCCTCCGGTCAGACCATAGCGAAGCATCGCGAATTCAGCGAGCCACAAAGGCCGGCTGGGATCTGCCGTACAAGCGCCGAAGTCTCGCAGCCTTCACCGTGTTGCTCATCAGCATCGTGATGGTCATGGGACCAACTCCGCCGGGCACGGGCGTGAGCGCGCCCGCCGTGTTCACGGCGTCGGGATGGACATCGCCAATCAGCACGCTGCCCTTGGCGCGAAATTTTTCCAGGCGCTGCGGAAAGTTCGCCAGCAGACGATTCGCTTCGGTTGCATCGGTCACTTTGTTTGTGCCGACGTCAATCACGGAGGCGCCGGCCTTGATCCAGTCCGCCTGCACGAAGCCTGCCCGTCCGATGGCGGCAACCAGAATGTCGGCTCGGCGAGTAATCTCGGGCAAATCGCGAGATTTCGAGTGGCAAATCGTCACCGTAGCGTTCGCGTGAAGCAGCAGCAGCGCCATGGGCTTGCCGACAATGTCGCTTCGGCCAAGCACGACGGCATTCGCACCTTCCATATTAATGTTGTTGCGGCGCAGAATTTCCATGCAGCCAGCAGGCGTGCACGCCACGAGTCCCGGGCGATTGCTGACCAGCATGCCCATGCTGACAGGATGAAAACCGTCTACATCCTTTGCGGGGAAAACGGCTTCGAGAACGCGTTTTGAATCGACTTGCGAAGGCAACGGAAGTTGCACCAGAATGCCATCCACGTTGTCGTCGTTGTTGAGATCTGCGACAAGTTGCAGCATGTATTCGGTTGTGACGTTTGCAGGTGGAGAGTGCAGCCAACTCGCAAGGCCGAGCTGTTCGCACGCTGCGATCTTGCTTTTCACGTAAAGCTGCGATGCCGGATTTTCCCCAACGAGCACGGCGGCAAGCCCGGGGCGGATGCCTTGCGCCGTCATTTGCGTGACTTCGCCCTTGAGCTCCGCGAACATCTCATCGCGAATTTTGATTCCATCCAGAATGCGAGCGGTCATAAGAAAAAGGATAGCATAGGGACAGAAGTGGCTCCCTGAGGCGCAGGTGAGCCAGCCAGTGGCGATGAGCCTGCAGTGGCATGAAACCTCCAGTGTGTTTCGCAATCTAATGTGCGGGTGAAGACGATGGTGCTCTTTCTACAAGACGGCGACAGAAGGGAATTGGAGAAGAAAGCGAAAGAAGAAGGCCGGTTGCCGCCCGGACAATCGCTGACGCTGAAATGGCCGGTCTTGCACTACGGAAGCGTCCCGACCTTCGACGAAGCGAAATGGGACTTCAACATTTCCGGTCAAGTCGCAGCGCCCGTAAAGCTTTCCTGGAAAGAATTCCGTGCGTTGCCGCAAACTGAAGTAACCTCCGATTTTCACTGCGTGACCCGCTGGAGCCGCCTGAACAACGCGTGGAAGGGCGTGCTCTTCACCGAAGTATTGAAACTCGTCACGCCAAAGCCTGAAGCCAAGCATGTGTTGGTGCTCGCCGAGGAAGGCTACAACGCAAACATCCCGCTCGAAGATTTGCAGCGCTCGAATGTGCTGTTTGCCTTCGAACACGATGGCGTGCCGCTTACCGGGGAACACGGAGGCCCTTTACGCTTGATCGTCCCTCATCTTTACGCATGGAAAAGCGTGAAGTGGGTGCGCGGCTTCGTGTTGCTCGATGAAGAGCGCCTCGGTTTCTGGGAACGCAACGGCTACCACGCCTACGGCGACCCGTGGAAAGAGCAGCGCTATTCTGAACAGTGACTTGGGAATATTCCACTGAGAGCACAAACGTGAGGTTTCGATAACTGATGACGGGAGATCGTTGCAACGCGTAGTTCGGCCCACTCATTCGAAAACAAACTTGCCTCCCTGGAATCGCGTTATGCCTGATTGCAGCAGCATGCTTTCGAATTGCTGATTCTTCTTTTTGCTGCCAAAACCTACAAGCACGCTTTGAAGAGCCGAAATCTTGGACAGATGGGCATATTGTTCGGGCCTCATGTTTCCCGCGGAAACGTGGGGCTCTCGGCTGTTCGCAATGCTTATCCGATGAATACTCTGAAACCATGGGCGATTGGAATCCAAGGCGTCAGCCCGCCGATCTGGCCTTCACTCTGGTTGCTCGCCGGTCCTTCGGCACTTTGCCAATCCGAAGATCGCCGGCAAGGATAAGCTCGCACGCGCGCAGCACCGCTTCCTCGAAATCCGGCGCCTCCGCTGGAAGCACCTGCCAGCCTGTGACTTTCTTTCCAAATAGTCGAATCGACCGCATGCTTGGGAATTCGCGCCGCAGACTTTCGTGATGTTCTACAGTCGTCGCGAGCCACACGCCGTTGTCCGCCGTTTTGCTACGCCTGTCGCGCAGTATCAATACAATCTTGTCCTCAACGTACACTGCAAGACAACCGAACATGGGGTTGGTTCTGGGCGACAGCGGCGCAATCGCGTCCAGCACAAACTCATATGGCACAGCCTTGCGCGGCTTGAGGCGCGGAAACGCCTCGTCCTGCGGCGTCACCGGCTTATTGCGACGAATCTTCGACTTGGGTCTTATCACCATATGAAATCTCGTTTTATGGGTGTGAATCACTTCGACAGGCTTTGCAGGAATTCTTCAAGCACGCGGTTGAATTTCTCCGGGTCATCGACAAATAGCGCGTGACCGTCGCCGTCGAATCGCTCCAGTCGAACCTTGTCACCGAGCTTCGCTTTTACAAAATCAGCGCTTTGCTGCGTGTCTGGCTGATAGGCGAAGAGCACTGGCCGATTCATCTTGGCAAAGCCGGTCGGGAAATCTTTAACGGCAAATCCATTGTAAATAAGTACCACAGCAGTATCCGGCGGCACCTGCATGGACGCGTCGATTACACGTTTGTAGTAGTCCTCCGTCTGCGCCTTTTTGTACATGCTTCGCACAAAAGCATCGGCTTGTTTCTGTCGATCTTGCTGGAGCAGGTTCATCCATCCCGAGATGAAAAAGAACATCTCAGCGCTGGGTTTGTCCGACAGGAACCCGTCCACCAATACGAAACCGCCTACGTTATCTGCACCGAATTGTTCGGCATATTTCACCAGCTCTCCACACCCCATCGACCATCCGACCATTACCGGCTGCTTCAGTCCAAGGTGATCCACCAGCTCCTTGTAATCGCGGGCCCGTGTCTCCGGCAGATGGCCGTAAGGCGGTTTGTCGCTCTCTCCCTGCGAACGAGGATCGACCGCAATCACGTGGTACTTTTTCGAGAACTCGTCGATTTGCTTCTGCCAGATCCACGCCGGCATCGTCCAGCCCGGAATGAAAACGATTGGCCGCCCACTGCCTGCTTCGACGTAGTGGATCCTGATTGCATCCGAAGTTTTAAAAAATCCGCTCTTGGTGGTCTGCGCTTTCACATTCGGCACCAGCAAAATGCATAGCATCACGATAAGGATCGTTTTCATGTTCGCCCCTCCGCAAGTTCGTCAAATTGTACAGCTTCTGGCCTGCATCGCCGGCGTATAGGACATTCCAAACAAATTTTCACCAGCACGCTATGTCTTCCCCGTGTGGTCGTGTGGCACGAACTGGATCTTTTCCCGACATCGTACCGCTACTATCCATCAAACTCCGTCCCGGCTTCCCCTATCGGCGGTACAATCTCCGTTCGGCATACCGAAGCACGACCATCACGGAGGCGCTACCATGTTGCGCGCGCAAATCTTTGCTGCCTTGGTTTTGGCTCTGTGGGCTGGCAGCAGCATCGCGCAAGAGCACCAGCACTCCACAGCGCCCGAAAAGCTCGGGACGGTCCGTTTTGCAACCTCGTGCAAACCCGCCGCGCAGAAGCAGTTTGATCGTGGCGTGGCCCTGCTGCATTCCTTCCAGTTCAGTCGCGCAATCGATGGGTTCAATACTGCGTTGAAAGCCGATTCCTCGTGCGCCATCGCGTACTGGGGGATCGCGCTAAGCCACTGGAGCAATCCATTTGCACCGGGGCTAAAGGTCAGCTCGCAACTACAGGACGGCTGGCAAGCAGCCAAGCGGGGGCAGTCGCTCGGCGCCAAGACGGAGCGGGAACAGGCCTACATCTCCGCCGTTTCGAAGCTGTACGCGGATTTTGAGAAAACGCCGGAGCAAACTCGGCTCCTGGCATATCGCGATGCGATGGCCGAGGTGGCTCTTCATTACCCGCAGGACCATGAAGCCTCGATCTTCTATGCGCTGGCGCTGGCGGCGTCTGAGCAGCCGAACGACAAGACCTACGCCAGCCGGCTGAAGGCCGGTGCGATCCTCGAAACCCTGTTCGCGCAGGAACCAGAACATCCCGGCCTCGCACATTACATCATCCACACCTACGACGTTCCGCCGCTGGCAGCGCGGGCTTTGCTGGCGGCGCAGCGGTATTCCGCGATCGCGCCCGATGCTCCGCACGCGCTCCACATGCCCTCGCACACCTTCACCCGCATTGGTTACTGGCAGGATTCCATCGACAGCAACCTGGCCGCGGCCACCGCAGCGCGGCGTGAGGGTCAGACCGCGGAAGAATTGCACGCGCTCGATTACCAGGTCTACGCTTATCTGCAGACGGCGCAGGACGACGCGGCGCGGCGGCTGGTCGAATCGCTGCCCGAGATCGTTTCGCGTTTCAACCCTGGGATAGTGATCAGCGGTGCCGCCCCACCTTCCGCCGGATACTTTGCGCTCGCGGCCATTCCGGCACGTTATGCGCTCGAGCGGCAGGATTGGAAGGCCGCAGCAATGCTCGAGTTGCGCGAGACCCAGTTCCCGTACGCCGAGGCGATGACCCACTTCGCCCGCGGTCTGGCGGCGGCGCATCTTGGTGATGTCGCTGGTGCGCGATCCTCGCGCGAGGCGCTCACAAATATCCACGAGCGACTTGTAAAATCCAAGGAAGGCTACTGGGCGGAACAGGTTGAAATACAGCGGCGAACCGTCTTGGCATGGACCGCGCTCGCGGAAGGGCGCAGAGACGCGGCCTTGCTGGAGATGAAATCGGCGGCCGAGCTCGAAGACGATACAGAAAAGAGCGCGGTAAGTCCAGGACCGCTGGCCACTTCACGGGAACTTCTCGGCGAAATGCTCCTGCAGATGAATCAGCCCGCAGAGGCACTGGAGCAATTCGAAGCCGCATTCAAACGCGAATCGAAACGCTTTCGCGCGCTCTACGGCGCGGCACGCGCGGCGCAACTTAAGCCCGATCCCGAAGCCAGCCGCAAGTATTTCGACGAACTCATCATCGTCTGCGCCCATGCAGATAACCCGGGCCGCAAAGAGCTCGCGGAAGCAGTGATCAGCCAGTAGCGCGATAACTCCAAAGCGCTCCCAGCCCTTGAGGTCCGGATTGTTCAACCCGAGGTCAATCGCCTAAATGCGTATATGCGGCCTCAAGGAAGCCGTTCGCCTCGATCACTCCTCGTCCTCGTTATCACCATGCTGAGGAACAGCGATCAGCCAGTAACGGGGCCACCTCCGCATAGCTTCCTCCTCGGTAGACACGAACCTGCAAATGCGCTGTAAGACCCGACACTAGTGCTTTGCCACGGGTTGGAAGAAGTTCACCAGCACCTGCTGGGCAACGTGTTGGCCGAGCAACAATCCCTGCAGAACGGAATGGTGATAGTGGAATCCTGCGTAAATGCGAGCGTACTCTACCTCTTTTTCAAGGTCTTTCGCGCTGTTGAATGTGTGCACGTGCGCCGGGTTAAAGACGGTGCTGCTGACAGTGAAGTTCACGTTAGGAGTCGCAAAATAGCCCTTTAGGATAGTCGCGACCGCGCCCGTAAGACACGCGTGCCCGGCGGGGTATTCCGGGTGATTGGGGGTGACGCCCAAGGGCATCCACGTCGAGTCGGGGGCCGTGGCGGAATTTCCGTCTATGCCGCCGTTTTGAATAGCCGTTACCGGACGCCAGAAGCCGAAGTGATACTTGGCGTTATAGCAGCCGATGAAGGAGTCGGCGACGGCAGTCCACAACATGGCGAATAGGCGCGCCGTATCCGACGTGTTGAGCGCGTGTCCCACTGCCAGCGCACGAAACGCTCGTGCGTATTGCTTCGATGTTTGCTCGGTCCAGAACAAACCAATCTCAGTCTGCTGGGGCGTTCGCACCGTGCTGTTGACTGCGCCTAGAGTCTTAACCTGGTTGTAATCGTCTGCCCACTGAGCGCTTGTCAGGGCGGGCGGAGGTTCATCTGGCAGGAATTGCGAGGCGCTGCTCATCGTAAAGGGCACCATCTGACCGGCCCAAGGAGTGAGTGGCAAAAGGTGGGCCGGTGGAGTCGGAATCCAAACTCCGGCTGTTGGCCCAGCCGGAAAGATGTAAGGTACATTCGCGCCGAGACCGTCGCCCGCTCGCATGGCTATGATTGAATCGGCTGACGCCTTTCCAACCATGACTCCATCGTCCTTTGCTTGGCCATTCGGTATGACGGCAAGCGCCGCCATGTACTGCATAGTCAGCGCATCGTATTGGCCCGGGAAATAGGAAATCAGCGTGTTATAAGCAGCTGAGATGATTGCGGCATCGATCGATGCTCCCGCTGGTGCGGGGATTTCGGCTCCATAGGGTTGAAAGCGGTGGTCGATCGCGTTCACGGCGTCGTAGATGGCCAGGTGCGTATAAGCCAGATAAAGGCTCGTACCACCAGAAGTATTTGAACCTGGAGATATCGCCTGATCTCCATTGAGTGCCGCGGTAACGGCAATTGCGTTCCAGTCAATCACCGCATTTTGTGCTGCGGCCACACCACAAAGCGCGAGTGCAAGCGAGATGACTGCGACCGCCCGAAATCCAAAATGCTTGGAACCGACAGACTTTTGAGAATCTTTCATGCTCGGTCTCCCTCTAACGGTTTTCCGTTGCGCGAACAGCCGCAAGAATCCCCTCGACCACGTGCGGGAGCAAGCTGCAAAAGGCCGCACACTACGGTTGCCGCTTAATGCGGCACGATTTGCGCTTTGGCTGCCCAGCGATTAGAATCCAGCACCATTCAGCACCGTCAGCGACCGCAAGAAAGAGCGGTATATGAAGGATCCCTCGCCAGTCCCACCGCCAGAGCTTTCCGACCAGGCCCCTGCGGTCTCCCTTGATTCCTGGAAAGAAATTGCCAGTTATGTAAAACGGGACGTCAGTACCGTGCAGCGATGGGAAAAGCGCGAGGGCATGCCAGTTCATCGCCACATTCACGATAAGCGCGGCTCTGTCTACGCGCTCAGTTCGGAGCTCGATGCCTGGTTGCAAACCCGCAAACTGCGTTTGGAGGAGGAAGAGAAAGAGCATAGGCCGGAAACCTCACCAGAGACGTCAGAAAACGCAGAAGGTGACCACGAACCAAGCGCTACTCCGTGGGCGCGTCGCTGGCTTGGGGTGAGTGGGTTCGCTGTCCTCGCACTGCTCAGCGTCGCCTACCTCTTGACTCGAGGTCGCACAGTGGATGCGACTCAGCACAATATCAAGTCGCTCGCAGTACTTCCGCTCAAAAACCTGTCGGGCGACCCGGCCGAGGAATATCTTGCCGACGGCATGACCGAGTCGATCATCGGACGCCTCTCCATGATCCGCGGCCTTCGCGTCATCTCTCGCACCTCAGTGATGGGTTTCAAAGAGACCCACGCGCCGGTGCCGGAGATCGCTAAAACGCTGGGCGTCGATGCCATAGTGGAAGGCTCTGTCATACGCGAGGGCGGTCGTGTCCGCGTTCACGCCCAGTTGATTCGCGCCGCGACCGACGAGCATTTCTGGTCGGAGACCTACGACCGCAAACTCGGGGACGCCCTCGTCTTGGAGAGTGAGGTGGCACAAGCTATTGCTGGAAGAGTAGAGGTTACGGTTACCGGTGCAGAACGCGCCAGACTTGTAGCCGCGCGCCAAGTCTCGCCGGAGGTTTATGAGAGCTATCTGAAGGGGCAGTTCACCGAAAAAAAAGGCAATAGCCCAGCAGCAATGGAAAAAAGTATTGCTTACTTTGAGGAGGCGATCGAGAAGGACCCGGCGTTTGCACCGGCTTACCTTGGCCTGGCGCAGGCGTACGACAGACTCGGCCAACCTGGCGTCGGCGGCGCTCCTCCGAGTGACGTGCGGCCAAAAGTAATTAACGCGGCCCGAAAGGCGCTGGAACTGGATCCAGAGCTTCCCGGGGCACATGCCCTGATGGGCGATTTGCATCAGATAGAATGGCAGTGGAGCGATGCCGAGCGCGAATACAAGCTGGCCCTCGAGTTGAATCCGAACGACGCCGCGGCGAACCTCGCATTTTCGAGCTGGCTGCTGTTTCAGGGACGCACAGAAGAGGCGCTGGCATGGTCCCGGCGCGCCCGAGAACTTGAACCTCTCGGTATTACGGGCACTACCATTGGGTGGATCCTATTCCAGGCACGCCACTACGATGAAGCCATTCGCGAACTGCGAAGCGACCTGGCAGTGCGCCGGGATGATGCCTCGACTTACTGGACCTGCTGGTTCCTGGGCTTCGCGCTGATTGCAAACGGTCAGCCGGACGAAGCGATTCCGGTACTGGAAAACGCGCTCGCTCTCAGCGAGCGTAATCCTGCTGTGATCGGCGTGCTCCTCAGGGCGTACGCGCATGCTGGGCGTCGCACCGAAGCGCTCCGCCTTCTTGATGAATTAAAACGACGGCAGCAGACAGGCTACGTTCCTGCCGCTGCTTTTGTGAACGCTTATTTGGGACTCGGCGACAACGAACAGGCATTTGCCTGGCTCGAGCGGGCTTATCAGGAGCATTCACAGATTCTGCAATATATCAAAGTGCATCCGTTCTTTGATCCCCTCCGTGGCGATCCTCGTTTTGAAGACTTGGTGCGCCGCGTCGGGCTAGACCAGGCTCGGTAGCCACGCCACCGAGTTGGCGCGGCCAGGCCTGCGCGTCCACTTTGGGTTATGGTCGCCTGCACGAGCGCCTTTGCGCTCGCGACCTACTGGCGGAAAAAGCCTGAATTCCATCGCCCCTAATATTGATCCCCCACTTGTTCCCTGACCGCTGCCCGCATTTGGCCGTTTTCCGCCCGCGCCTTCTAAACCCTAGCTTTTACTTGGAGCGGTACATAACTTTGTGGTTAACAGAAGAATCCACGAATCCACGCGGTCTACTTGTATGCGCTTCCTGCGTACATTCTAGGCCAGACCGCGGCCATGTACACCAATACGCACGACCTGCCGTACTGACTAAAGATAGCTGACGCGATCCTAAGCGAGTCGGGCAAGTTTCGCTGATTAGCCGATACCGAGTTCGGCATTCAGCGAACCGACCAGATACTTCCATGCAAGATAGTAGAGAATCATCGCGACAGGCAGGCCGATCGGAGCAAGCGAGAAAATGGGATGGGGGATGGGAAATTCCAACATGCGCGCGACAAAATAGCCGAGAGGCGCGAGGAGCAGCGGAAGCAGGCAGCCAAAAATTCCCAGCGAAAGGCGCCCCTGCGTGAAAAACGCCGCGTGCAGCACGTTCCACAATCCCCAAAGGTTGGGAACGAACGCCATGGGGAACACAATCACGCGTTCAATGGGAATTGGAGCATTGTAGACGTAGCGCACGAGCGTGAAAACCGTGGCCACGATCATCAGAAAAATCGTCGGCACGGCAATGCCCGCAAGATATGCGCGAAGAAGCGGATGGTTGTTCATGGTCCCTCCTCACAAGTGCCCTAAAAATGCCCCTAAAGGTGATACGCGAGCGCGGGAATCAGCGCCGGAAAAAAAATCGCCGCAGCGCCGGAAATCGCAAGCAAAGCCCAGTCAAACCACGGCACTTGAACAGGCGATTGCTCGAGCCGCCGCAGCATGTCCGGCCAAAGATCGCGGCGAAGTTCAGCCCCATTCTCCAACTGCCCGAGCGGCGGCAAAGCTTCACGCAACTTCTCGCGAATGTCGGCAAACTCGCTGCGCTCCGTCGAGTTGTTCCCGGCTTCTTTCGTGCCCTCTTTTTCGGGTTCCTTCATGAATGCACTCCCAATCGCTGTAATTTTTTCCGCAGCAACCGTACCGCGCGGAACATGCGCGTTTTCGCCGCGCCTGCCGAAATGCCCAGAGCTTCCGCGATTTCCGGATACGTTTCGTCTTCGACCAGTCCTAGTTGTGCGACCACGCGCAACCGCGGCGGCAATTCCGCGAACGCTTTGCGAAGCGCCACGCGCGTTTGCTCCTGCACCGCGGAATCCGGCTTTGGCTCGGCGGCAATTTCGTCGGGTAGCTCAACGTACGGACGCCGCCGTCGCAGATGATCCAGCGCCACGTTCGTGGCAATGCGCCGCAGCCACGCCGCGAAGTTGGCGTCTGGATGGAATCCCGCGTGCCCTCTGTGCATGCGCCAAAAAGTCTCCACGGTCAGATCCTCCGCCACGGCCGGATCGCGTACGATGCGCACAATCCACCGGTACACATCGCGCTGGTGCTGCCGGAAAAGCGATTCAAAGGCGTCCAGATCGCCCGCCGCGAATCGCTGCAGCACTTCCATCCCGCGCCACCCTCTACCTGTACTTACCGTGGAACCAGCGCAAACGTTACATTTATTTTTTGTGCTTCAAAAGCAAAACACCCGGGAGCGATGTGCTCCCGGGCGTTTGTTCTGGTGTGCCGAGCATGTCCGACAGCTAGGAGGTGCAAGTCCTCTTCACAACGTGATGGACGTGAAGTGATAGCGAAGCGCAAGGGTGAAATAACACCCGCCGCGAGGCGGGGCCTGAAAGAAGCGCGGAGCAAAGACGCGAGCCGATGAACAAGAACTGGATATGAGGCAGGCAGTGTTCGGGCGAGCTGGCCAGTGGCAGCGAAGCCCTAATCCATCAAGGACACGGAATGTAAATCCAGCGGTTGCGCGTCGAAGGCGGTCGAACTTACCTCGGGAGATCTGCTACCGGTCTCGAAGTCGAGACTGAGAGGCGAGAGATCGTTTCTGACCCGGTGGCAGAAGTCAGCAGAGGGCGTAGTAGCTGCGCAAGCAGTGAAGGCCCGAACGGTCCCCGCAAGGGGGATAAAGGGAGCGATGAGTACGCGGCGCGACTCAACAACCGACAAGCGGCAGAAAAACCAGTATTGTCTGGCCTTCCCGGAGGAGAGTAGGGGTGCAGCCCCGAGGGCCTTCGAGGGAGGGACCGAATCGGAGTTGGCGAAGCGCAAAGCAGAAAGTCCGACTACCGAGCAGTGGATGGAAGAAGTCTGCGAGCGGGAAAACTGCAAGCAGGCGCTACGACGAGTGAAGGCCAACAAAGGCAGTCCAGGCATCGACGGGATGACCGTCGAGAAATTGTCTGGACACCTGAAAGAGCACTGGCCAGTCACCCGCGAACAACTCCTCAACGGAACCTACACACCACAACCGGTGAAACGGGTGGAAATCCCGAAGCCGGACGGCGGGGTGCGCAAGCTGGGCATTCCGATGATGATTTCATAGTGCACTCACTCCAATCGCGTTAGGAAACCGAATGAATTCTGCTTGAATTGCGCACCCAATCGCGCAGTTTTCGCTCGTCCGCTGCAGTGAGTGTAATCCAACAGGGCATTCCAGGGTTGAGCCGTCGTGCTTGGATCACGTTGTGCTCGACCCAGTAGTAGACCACGCCATCGCTAACACCGAACTGTTTGGCGACTTGTTGAACAGTCATCTCCTCAGGCTTCTTGAGCCTTGCAAGCGGAATCTGATAGCGCCAACGGATCCACCGAATCATTTTCGCAGTATACGACTTGCCTTTCGCACTCGTGCAGCCTTCTCGATTGAGTCGGTCAGCGATCTGTGCATCGAGCAAACTGCACGCCAGGTCACGAATGCGATCGACAATCGGAGAACGATAACGATGACGGCCTGCTGCGCTTGGTGGAATCTGAACGAAGAGGTCGGTGCAAGCGCCGCCCTGCCAGCGGAGGTGAACGGAGAGCTGTCTTTGCTCGATTAATTTGTTGACCGTAATATCTTTGATGAGTAGCCGCAACATCCGCTTGCGGTCCTTAGCTTGCGTGCTGGGTGCATGCCACAGACGCGGGAAATCCCGCGCCAATGCGAGCACTTTCGCTTTTTGCTCAGGTGTGAAGACGCGTGCTTCTTTTCGTTGAAAATCCGCAGCTTGCTTCTTCAGATCCTGTAGATGAAGCAATGTTTCATTCCAGCGGCGTTCCAGCGTGTTGGCCACCAGCCGATTGGATGGATCTACTTCCTGATAACGCCGTTCCGCAAGAGCAGCTTCGTATTCGGCGCGCTCGAGTCGCATCTGCCATTGACGCAGAATGCCTTGATCGCGCGTTTCGAGTTCCTGCAGAGCGGCGAGTGCGAGTTGAAGTTCGGCTGGTCGCAGCACTTTCAACACTTCCTCCGAAACGGCAGCATCGAGCAGACCACAACGAAAGCTCATGCAATCCTTGGTCGCCAGTCCTTCACGACGTTGTCGGTTGCAAAGGTAAGTCGGATAGATGCCGCCGTTGCCGGTGTAACGGGCGGTGATGGCGTGGCCACAGTTGCCGCACAAGAGCAGCCCCTGCAGCAAGGCCAAACCTTCGCGAGCCGGGCCGCTCAACATCGTTGCTTCCCCATTCGTGCGGTTCTTTTCCAAGCGCTTGCCATTTTCCAGGAATTCGTCCCAGCTGAGGTATCCGTCGTGATGCTGTCTCAATTGGACGCGCCAATCGGGCATGGGGACCGCACGCATTTTTTTCTGAATCTCGCCGGTCGTGCTGATTTTCTGATGATACTGGTAGCGACCAAAGACATACACGCCGGCATAAGACGGGTTCTTGAGCATGCACAGCACACGCGTATGAGTAAGACGTCCCCACACCAGCTTGCCATTCCAGGCCCCACCGTAAGCGCGTTTTGGAAAACGCAATGCACGCCTGGCGAAATTCTGTACCACAGCGAAAGCACTACCTGTTTCGCGAAACAAGCGAAACACCAAGGACACGGCGCCGCGCACTTCTTCGTCGGGGTCAGGGACGATATGACCATCCTCGTCGTGGCAGAATCCCACGGGGAGTGGAAATCTCAATTCTCCTTTTTGCGCTTTGTTGAGTTTACCGCCCAGGAGGCGCGCGCGTAGAAAGTGCAACTCCGCTTGCGCCATCGTTCCCTTGAGTCCCAACAATAAACCATCGTTGAAGTCCGCTGGATCGTAGGAGCCATCCTCGTCGATCACGAGTGTCCGAGTCAGCGCACATAACTCGAGGAGTCGGTGCCAATCGACATTCGAGCGCGCCAGTCGTGAAGCTTCCAAGGCAAACACCGCGCCCACCTGGCCCATCGAAACATCCGCTACCAGGGTCTTGAAGTCCGCGCGTCCCGTCGTATGGGCACCGGATACTCCCAAATCCCGATCGAGGATGCGGATCGACGTTTCGCTCCAACCCAGTTCCAGAGCTTTCTTTCGCAGCGCATACTGACGCTCGGTGCTCTCTTGATGGTGGCGCACTTGGGCAAGCGTCGACTGACGCACATAAATGTAAGCGGGTTTGCTCTGTTGCTGTTCTGAGATTTTCGGGTTCATCGGTGACCTCCGCAGTTGTCAAAGTCTTGGGGAGAAACTCGAACCAACTCTCGAGCATATTGGCGACGATCATGCTTGCTAATTGGGGATCGATCGGCACGATGAGCGCGGAAGAAGCGGTGCTCATCGTGCGCTCTCAGAGCGCCTCTCGGCGGCGCAGCAGCTCGCGGTTGATCTCGCAGATCTGCTCTAAGATTTCGCGAGCGTGCTGATAATTGGCGAGGAGTTTGTTGGTCTCGGCAAGACGGTTCTGCGGAACATAGTCTATTTGCGGCCGTAAATTCGGAAAGCTCACGGACAAGTAGAACTTGGGACCATGGCCGCGCCCCTTGGCGCATTTGCAGCCAGGCTTGCCACAAGGCTTGTAGCGTTCGATAAGAGAACCGCGAAGGATGGCACCGAGGGGCGGCAGCTTGCCTAGTAGAGCCTGACGGCGCTTTCGTAGGGCGGCAGAGGATTTCTTCTGCATAAGTAGCAGACCATCTAAAAGACTGGTCTGACCATATTCCAAACGAATTCATAAATCAACCCTTTTCTGTAGATCGCTGGGGGAGTTGTTCCAAGAGGGTAACCAACGCAAGAAGGGATTCGGCATCGAGCCGCCGCAGGGGCAGCTTCAGTGAGTCTCCTGACGAAGGATCAGCCCAATCGGTCCACTCCAGCGCGACGCTGAAAGTGCCACAATCCAGTCCACGAAGAATCAGAGTGTCATTGCCAGCGATGCGTCGCTTTTTGAGTACTGCGAAACGTTGACCGCGCAGCGGATGGAATGGGTGGCGGATCTCGGCCCAGCCCAAATGCTCGCAGTGCTCAAGTGCAGTTCGCGTTGATCGTCCCGACAGTGCTGGATCGGTTCATCCAGCAAGCGGTGATGCAGGTATTGCAGAGGAGCTGGGACGGAACGTTCTCTGAACACAGCTATGGGTTTCGGCCCAAGCGATCGGCACATCAGGCGGTGGCGAAGGCGCAGCAATATCAAGCCGAAGGCTACCGCTGGGTGGTGGATCTGGATCTCGAGAAATTTTTCGACCGGGTCAACCACGACCGATTGCTCGCGAAGATCGCCGAAAAGGTCAGCGATAAGCGGTTGCTGAAACTAATTCGTGCGTTCTTGCGAGCCGGAATAATGGAGAACGGGCTGGTGAGTCCGGCTAAGGAAGGAACACCGCAAGGTGGTCCTCTCTCGCCCGTGCTATCGAACATCGTACTCAACGAACTGGATCAGGAGCTAGAGCGACGCGGACATCGGTTCACACGATATGCGGATGACTGCAACATTTACGTCCGCAGTCGGCGAGCCGGCGAACGAGTGATGAGCAGCGTGACGCGACTCCTCACGACGAAGCTCAAGCTGCGGGTAAACAGCGAGAAGAGTGCGGTGGCACG
>QHYO01000309.1 GCA_003224135.1 Acidobacteriota bacterium
CGACCTTCGGCTTAAAAGGCCGCTGCTCTACCACTGAGCTACGCCCCTAAACTCTTTATTGCACAGCAACTTGTGAAGTAGCCGCTGTTTGACCGGTTTGCCTTGTGTCACTTGTGGGGTCACCTGCTCCGAGCAGTGACACCACCACATGCAACTTGTTCGGACCGAGATGAGCGTAACGTCTAGTCATCGTCAAACTCTTGTGCCCAGCAAATCCGCTTGAGCGGCGCTCCCTTCATTCTCAACCGGCTCGTAAACGTGGGACGCAAGTCGTGCCAATGAAAGTTCTTGAGCTTCGCTTCAACTCCCGCGTCATCGAACCACTGACGGCCGTTTTCTAGAGACTCGCCCGTTTTTACAGATGTAAAGACGCGCCCTTTTCCGTCCCCGCTCTTCAATACCGTCTTGTGCGCACTGATAGCCGCGTCGTTTAACGGCACGTGCAACAGCTCCTCATTCTTTGTACGTGGAATGTGAAGCTCTCGGGACTTCCAGTCTACCATGTCCCACGTTAATCCGGTTATGCAGGCCGTTCCGCGGAATCAAGACGCGCCGACCCAATCGCAAGTGCCTCATGATTGAGTCCTGCCACAATGACGCTTGTATATTTACATACAAGATCCTATTATTGCACATAAATATGCAAACCAAGAATCGCACCCACGGCGTCCTCATTGCGGATGTGGTCGAATCTCGCTCTCACTCGCACCTCCGTTCCTCTCTCAACGAGAAGCTTCGGATTGCCAGCATCGCGCAATTGGATGACAAACTCATCCGCGTGCCTTACGCAATCACTGCCGGAGATGAATTTCAGACAATAGCACCCCTCGTGGACTCTATCCCCAAGTTGATCCTAGACCTCAGAAGGCGTCTGCAGCCCCTTCAGTTGCGAATCGGAATTGGAATCGGGGCGATCCAGGGACCAATACGTCCTCCTGTAAATCGCATTGCCGGTCAAGCTTTCGAATTCGCACGAGCCGCCATCAACCAAATCAAGGAAACAAGGAAATATCCGACGCTGACCGCTTTCCGTTCACATAACTCCGAACTCGACGAAATTGCAAACTTGGTCTACGGTCTCCATGACACCCTCCTCCGGCAAATTACCGCGAAACAATGGGAGACCATTGCCATCTATTTGATTAAGAATCGTGTGGACTATACAGCCAAAGCCTTGTCCATTGATATTTCTACCGCTTCACGTAATCTAAAACGAGGATATTTCTGGCAAATCGAACACACGACGGTCGTCATGGAAAGCGTCCTCGGACGCGCCTTCCGATGATTGCATCGAAACGTACAATATTGTTTTATTGCACGAGATGATACATCCAGCCTACAACCTCTTCCTGGCGATATACCTCGCCCATCTCCTCACCGACTTCGTTTTTCAGGCTACTCGGCTTGTCTCCAATAAACATTGGAACGAATGGCGCGGTTATCTCATTCATGGAGTTACGCACTACGTCGCACTCATGGCGATCGTTACGCTCGCCGACCCTCACCGACTCCCAACCCTATCTTTTCAGTTGCTTGCCGTTTCCCTCTCACTGGTCCATCTACTCGTGGACTGGGCCAAGGATTCTTTGACCAAGTCTCATCGGATACCCGACAATGCCCTCGCGTTCGTAATGGATCAGGCAATCCATCTCGTTACTGTCATCGGAGCCGTCTTTCTCCTTGTTCACCCGTCACTCCAAACGTTTGTTTTCTGGTTGGATCGAATTCGCCTTCTCCAGGAAAGCATTCTCCTGGTGAGTGTCGTCTATGTCCTTGTGATCTTTGGCGGCGGCTATTTTATTCGGGCGCTCATCGTCCCTCTTTGGAAGGAAGAGGAGGGGCAAACAGCAAAGGAACACCGAGAAGTGATTAACGCCGGCCTGTATATCGGCTGGCTGGAACGATTTCTTGTGTTGACTGCATTGTTCCTACAATCTCCCGCAACCGTCGGCTTCATTCTTGCTGCGAAATCGATTGCGCGCTATCCGGAACTCAAGTCCGTCCGCTTCGCGGAATATTTTCTGATTGGGACACTCCTTAGTGTCGCTATCGCCATCGGCGGAGCCATTGTCTTGCTCAAAGCCCTCTATGGTACCGTTGCTTTCGGAAAATGAGAATTAACCATCGCGTTCCTTGATCTAAGCCGCCTCCCAACACTCAAAATGTTTCACCCACCTGTCAAGCATGCCTCCTGTGCGGCACAGCCGAACGATGCTCTACGCCCTACAAGTCAAGATCAATAACTTGGTGCACTCCCCTCCGTGAAGAAGGCGCAAGATTTCGCATAGCACCAAACAAGCTGCTACGAACGGCGCACCCACGGCCTTGCCAGCCAAGAGCGCAATACCACAACGATTCAGGTCACCCTCTCTGAGCACCTTCTGGTATCCAAGCCTTGACGATTTGTGCGTTTGCTGGAACGTCGGTGCCGCTGCATGCCGCAGTGGGAATCGACAATCCTAGAACTCGCAGCCAACGACTTTGACAAACCGTACAGCTTAGGAGAAGGCTTCAGCAGAGGTGCGCTCCCTGGGACGTTTGCGTTTCCATTCGTAATCTTTGCGAAGGCGAGACTGATGTTTTTTCACTTGGGCTTCGATTTCGCTGAAGGCTTTTTTGCAGCATGCGCGGAGATGTCCGTTTTGCGCAGTGGCGTGCAAAGTGCCGGTCGGCAGATTGAGATTTAGCGCGAGCGCGTGTTCATCTTTTCGGGGAACTTTAGAAAATACTGCATGGAGTTGGACTAGCTCCGGCTGGTAATTCTTAAGAAGTACGTTCAGCTTACCGACTGCGTGTTCCATCTCCTTCTCGACGGATTTGTGATTCTCGAGATCTTTGAAACTGACAGAGAGTTTCATATGCGCACCTATAGGTTGAGTGAAAGGCGGAGGGTGGGACGCGGATTGAATCGGAATGCCGCATCGAGTTGAGCATAGCAATTGGGGATGCAGGGAGCAATTCCGATTGCGAATCTGGTGCATGCGATTTTTGATGAACCACAAACAGAGAAAAAAACCGATTTGAAGGTCGGCCGCTACAAAAGCCCGATGTGGACATGGTGATCGAGTCGATGCGGGACGATTGCGTTGACACGTCAGTGTATGGGCACATAGTCTGCGGGTGATGCGCAGAGCCGGAAAACAATCGGATGGAGCGGAAGTTGGTGTGAAGAACGAGAGCGCGCCTGCACCAGCGAGGAGCGCGAATGTTCGAGTGGGCCCGGCCGGCTGGTCGTATGCGGATTGGTCGGGTTACGCGTATCCGTCGCGAAAGCCGAAGGGATTTCACGAGGCAACGTATCTGGCGGAATTTTTTGACACCATTGAAATCAATACAAGTTTTTACAATCCGATTCAGCCGGATCACGCGAAGCTTTGGGTGGAACGCGTTTCCGAGAACCGGAATTTTGTGTTCACAGCGAAGATGTGGCAGAAATTCACGCATGATCCTAGCCCGAGCGATGGGGATGAAAAACAAGTGCGCGCTGGATTCGACGTTTTGCGCGAAGCGGGTAAATTGGGAGCGGTGCTCCTGCAATTCCCTTTTTCCTTTCACCGCACGAACGAAACGACGACATATTTGGAAGGAGTGCTGAGGCGGTTCGCGGACTATCCGCTGGTGGTGGAGGTGCGGCATGCGACGTGGAATGTGCTGGAAGTTTTTGAATTGCTGCGCGAGCGCGGCGTGGGATTCTGCAATATTGACCAGCCAGTGATTGGAAGATCGATCGCGCCGTCTGCTGAGCTAACGGGACCGGTTGGTTATGTGCGACTGCACGGACGCCGCTATGACACCTGGTTCAACGACGAGGCAATGGTGCCGAGTTTTGAGCGGTACAACTATTTGTACTCGGAGGAGGAGTTGCGGCCGTGGGCCATGCGAACGGCAAGCATTGCCGAAGCCGCGAAAGACGTATTCGTGATTACGAATAATCATTATCAAGCCAAGGGCGTGGTGAATGCGCTGCAGCTGATCAGCATGTTGAAAGAGTCCAAGGTAAAAGTGCCGGAACCGCTGCGAATCCAATATCCAGAACTGGAAAAAATCGCGAGCGAGCGGCCGAAAGAGCCACGATTGTTTTGATAATTCAGGAAATTGTAGTGGTTGGGAAGCGGATCCTCCTCGATGCTGCCAGAGTTTTCGATTGTGCAAGCCAGAACTGAAGGGGGGCAGGGAGTTGGCATATCCGCTCCACAAAAAGACCGGAAAGAGTATGACTCTACTGGCGGGTGTCCCGGACCGAGGCAGGATAGTCAGCAAAGTTTTAGTGCTACGGCGTAGCCGGTAAGGAGGCCGTGGAAGAAGGCGCGCCGGACTTTCTGGTTTGAGTCCTTATAATGCCGCGAGGCGTCATCGAGAGCGCGGAGAAGTTTTTCGCGGCGGGCCTGACTCGGTCCCTGTCCACCGACAAGCTTTTCTACTAGGGCGAGAACGGCCTCATCATCAGCGATCGTGAATTTATGTGAATGGCGACGCATGGTCACACCTCCGTTGTATTTTGTGGCTGGTACGTTGCGAGGGAAACCGGGCGGCCGCGCTTTTTTTCAAATATAAGTTCCAGGGACAGGATAACTCGAAATGGTTTGTATTTGCGCGCTCGAAAGAAGCGCGAAGGTGAAGCGCCGGCTCAGCCCCTGGCGCGACGGAGTCCAGGGTGAATCGCGGTTATAATCGCGCCCATGATTACAGGTCGGCGTGTGTTCGGTCGGGTGCTGCATTTCAGTTCCCTTTTGACGATACTTGCACCGTTTTGTCTTTTCTTTGGAGGCAGGCTCGAAGCGCAAGATTCTAATTCGCCAAGGGGGTCGACTCAGACGGGTGGTGCAGCTGCACAAGGACCGGCTGGCGGACAGGCAAATGCTGCGCAAGAGAGCGGCGGTCAAACGAATGGCAGGCAGGCGAGTGGCGGCGAGCGGCTATCGAGCGAAGAGGTTTCGAGCTTGCCGCTGAATGAACGCGACTTCAGCAAGCTGTTGCTGCTGGCCGCTGGAACGATGACAGACACAAACGGGGCGGCAAACTTTACGCAGCAATTTGCGGTGAACGGCCAACGCGGAACGGCGACGGTGTTTGCAATTGATGGTGCGGACACGACTGATCCGGAATTGGGCGGTGCAACGTTTTCAAATTTCAATGTGGATGCGATCCAGGAAGTGCAGGCGAGTTCGGGAGTGATGCCGGCGGAAATTGGGCACGGCGCGGCGGGCTTTACCAACGTGGTGACAAAATCAGGCGCCGAGCAGGTGCATGGCAGCGCGTTTGAATTTGTCCGCAACGCAGCATTCGATGCGAGAAATTATTTTGATCATAACAGCGGACTGGATCAGCGGCGGATTCCGCCTTTCGCGAGAAATGAATTTGGAGTGACGAATGGCGGGCCACTGGTAATTCCGAAAGTCTACGATGGGCGCGGTAAGACGTATTACTTTGGCGAGTACCAGGGATTCCGGCAGCGGAGCGCGCAGGGATTGATACGACGACATTTCCTGGCGACATGCTGACGGTTCCGGTGAATCCGGAGATTGCGTCGATACTGGCGCGGTATCCGTTACCGAACGAACCGCAAGGAGCCTATGGCGCGCGGACGTTCGCGACATCGTCCAAAGTGGCGACAAGGACGGACCAGTTTTCAATTCGAATCGATCATCATTTATCGGAGAAAACAACGCTGATGGGGCGATTCAGCCTGAATCAGGTGAATGGGCCGACCACAAATCCGGACCAGACTGCGATCGATCCCAGCTTTGGCGTGAAGTTTTTCGATCATCAGAGAAACGCGACGATACGACTGAACCATGTTTTTTCGCCGCGGCTGAATTCGACAACTTCGTTTGCGTATATTCGCAGCACACCGTTTTTTCCATCGACAAATCATATTCAGCCAGCGATTTCTTACAATGACGGGCTGTATGCGGGCTTTAATAATCCAGACGGATCGATTTTTGGTTCGTTTGGGAACTTGTACCAGATGAGGGAAGACGTGAACTATGCGTGGGGAGCGCACAACTTCAAATGCGGAATCGAGGTTCGCCTGAATAAGGATGCGACGATTTATGGCACGAATCCTAATGGACTTTACGCATTCGGAGGCGGCACGGCGTACTCACCAGTATTTATTCCATCGGCGAGTGGGCAGCATAACATTCAGCCGGGCGATCCACTGCCTGATGCGCTGACAGGATTACTGACGGCGACGCCTTTTTCCTACACGATTACCGCAGCGGCGAGCGTGACACCCGCAGGCGACAAGTTTGACGAGGCCGCAGTGCGACGAGAGGCGTACAACTTTTATTTTCAGGATTTGTGGAGGGTGAATACGCGGCTGAGCGTCAACTATGGTCTGCGATATGAATTGAATAGCCGAATCAAGGAGGCGAAGCGGCGGACTTCGATCGCGGTACCGATTGACGCCAATGAGAATGAGACGTCGTTTCTGACGCCGAATGCGCGGCAAGTATTTTTGTACAATCCGCAGCCAGTGTATCCATTGGATAGGAACGGATGGGGACCGCGGCTTTCGGTGGACTACGCGTTGACGAAACACACGACTCTGCACGGGGGCGGAGCGATTACGACGCTGCTGCCGAATTTGTGGCTGGAAAATTCTGTGACGGGAGGGTTTCCGCTGACTTTTCAGCCGGTGGTGACAGCACTTCCGGGAGTGCCCGTGGCTTTCAGCACTGCGGTGGTGCAGCCGACATTACCTGATCCTTATACGACGCAAGGGCAACTGCTCTTTTCCGGAGGCGACAGCTCACGCGTTCCCGCGAACGCGCAAATTGATTTGCAGCGATATCAAACCGATCTGGCGGCGATCACGCCCGGAAACGAAGTGCAGCTTTTTGCGCCAGGGGTGATTTCGAGAAAATTCCGGAACGGATACGTCGCAACGTTTACGGCTGGAATTGATCAGGAAATAAGAAACGTGAAACTGAGCGCCGCGTACGTGGGGACTTCGGGAGTTCACTTGCCCAGCGTGTTTTCGCCGAACGGGTACACCGGCGCCGAAGCCGCGTTTGCGCCGTACACACAATTCAATGCTGCGGGACACGTGACCGGAGGATTTGGACCGGAAGTGGTGATTAACAACGGCTCGCATTCGACTATACGTTTTCAAAATCGATTGACGATACGAGCGCAATTATTGCCGGGCCGAGCACGAATACGGGAACGATTTTGCAGGCGCTTCCGCAGAATCCGCTGAATCCGGGCGCGGACCGCGGATCATCGACGTTCGATGTGACGCACGTGTTTACGCTGAGCGTGATTCAGGCTGTGCCACTTGAGAAAGCTGGTTTTCTTCGAAGAATAAACAAAAAAATTACGGCAGGCTGGCAGATCCTGAACATTACGACACTGACGAGCGGCTCGCCATTCAGCGTATTTTCGGGCGTGCAGCAGACCGGCGTGGGAGCCGGCGGAGCGGACCGGCCGGATTTGCTGGCGACACCGGAGTTTTCGACAAGCCGTTCTACGCGGGAGGATTATTTCGGACGCGGAGGCGACAACAGCTCATATTTTCTGATTCCGATTGGCGAGCCCGGAGGAACGGGGCCAAACAAGGGGCGCTTTGGCGTGCTCGGACGCAACACGTTTCGCGGACCGCGATTTCAGGACTATGACATCAGCTTGATCAAAGACACGTCATTTGGCCGTCGCGGCAAGAATGAGCTGGGGATCGTGCAATTTCGCGCGGAGTTTTTCGACATTTTCAATGTGGTGAATTTTGGATTGCCGGCAAACGTGGTGCGAGGCAGCGGATTCGGAGTTATCAGCAGGACCGCAGGAACTTCGCGGCAGATACAGTTTTCGCTGAAGGTGATCTATTGAGGCAGAAAATCATGAGGACGAAAACGCTGGCGGTAACGGCGATTCTTGCTGCGGCTGTGGCGTTATGTGGTTGCACGCGCGAACGGTCGGGCGTGGAGAAAACGGAATGGCCGACACGCGAATGGGCAAAGAGCGATCCGCAGAAAGTGGGGTTAGACGAGGGAGCGTTGGCCGCGCTTGATGCCGACTTGAAAAACGGGAAATATCCGTTGGTGGACAGTTTTGAGGTGTTTCGGTGCGGAAAGGAAGTGTTTGCGGCCAAATATGATCACGACTACGCACAAATCTACGGGAAGGAGGCGAAGACGCGAGGGCCGCTGAATGCCCGATTGACGGGTCCGTACAATTATTTTGATCCGGCGTGGCACCCGTACTATCGCGGGACGCAACTTCACAGCATGCAGTCGGTGAGCAAGACAGTGAGCTCGGTGATCATCGGAGCCGCGATGCTGCGTGGGGACTTTAAGGCCGGACTGGATACGCCGGTGCTGAAATATTTTGATGCGGCGAAGGTGAAAAATGTGGATGAACGAAAGCGGGGAATGACGCTCCGGCATGTACTGACAATGACAGCGGGGCTGGACTGGATGGAGAACGTGCCGTACGACGATCCGCGAAGCGATTCGAGCTTGATGGAGGCGACAGACGATTGGGTGCAATATGTGATCGACAAGCCGATGGCCGCGGAGCCGGGAAAGGTTTTCAATTACAGCAGCGGCGTTTCGGAATTGCTAGCGCACATTTTTTTGAAAGAGACCGGGCAGGACATCGATACGTACGGCGAGAAATACCTGTTTCAGCCGCTGGGGATTGAGCATTACTGGAAACGGACGCCGTTGGGTGCTGTAGATACCGAGGGCGGGCTTTATCTGCGTGGCTCAGATTTGGCGAAGATCGGATATTTGTACCTGCATGACGGAATGTGGGACAGAAAACAAATTGTTCCGAAGGCGTGGGTGAGGGAATCGGTGGCGCCGTTTATTCAGGCGGAGGAGGACTACAAGTACGGATTCAAGTGGTGGCTGCTGCCGCGAAAGGATTCGCAGCAGTTTCTGTGGATGGCGAGAGGTTTTGGCGGGCAAGAATTGATGGTTTTTCCAGAGGAAGGGCTGATCGTGGTGTTCACGGGATGGGACATTTTGGGCACAACCGACCCGGAACATGAGTTTGTGAGCCGTGTGCTGACGGCAGTGCGCGCCAAAAGTTGCGGCGGGGATACACGTTGAGGCTAAGCGATTCCAAGCGATGCCAGATGTGATCTGTGAAGACTCTCGTCAGCCGCCAAAAACATTCGTGTTCAGGAAATCATTGCGAAATTTGGCATGCGGGTCGAACTTTTTGGCTAATTGAACGAATTCAGGGAGCTTTTCGTACGCTGCCTTCAGCTGGTCGGGAGAGATCGTAAAGAGTTTTCCCCAATGAGGGCGGACATGGAAAGGTGCCAGTTCCCTTTCGATGACGGGCAGCAACGCTCGGACGGCGGGCCAGTCCTGCTTCCAGGTAAAGTGAATTGCGACGGAAGGCTGATTGCGGCAAGGACTCATCCAGAAATTGTCCGCAGCGATAGTGCGGATTTCTGAAATCATCAGGTGCGGAGTGACCTGATCGCGCAGGCGTTCCACAGCGAGAATGGCATCGACCGCATGGCGGCGAGGAACGAAATACTCCGTTTGAAGTTCTTTGCCTGCGCTGGGAGTGAAGCCCATGCGGAAATGAGGCAGACGCTCGTACCACGGACCAGGGACACCCATCTGCTCGGTGCAATTTTCGGCGGAGAGTTCGGCAATGGGATGAAGGTTGCGGGTTGCGAGTTTCGCGCCGAAAAATTCAGGCGTCGCGTGAAACTCCTGGGCCGGTTCGACTCGGCTTTTTAACCAGACTTCGTTGATGCGCTGTTTTTGCCAGTCGGTGAAGAGGCTGACGCTGTAGGCGCTTGATTCGATGGCATCAAAATGATCCTGCATTTGGCGCAACGGAAGATTTTCGTAGACATACTGGCGCATGAGGAAAGTCGGCTGGACATCGAGGGTCACATTCGTGATGACACCGAGAGCGCCGAGACCAACCACTGCCGCCGTTACGAACTCCAAAGCGGAAACCGCTGTTGCAAGATTTCCGTTCTTCTCGCCTGAGCCATGCGTGGCGGTGCTGCAGGCGCCTGCGACGGAAATATGAGGTAGCGAGGCCAGGTTGTGTAGGGCAAAACCTTTCGCGTGGAGGTGCGGGCACAACTTTCCGTAGGTGACGCCGGCGGCGACCGTTACCGTTCGCGCCTGCGGGTCCAAGGCGATCACTTCGTCCATCTCTTTCAGCGAGAGAAAGTAATCCGCGCTGTCGGCAATTTTGTTGAAACAGTGGCGAGTACCCAAGACTTTCAGCTTATTCCGCTTCTTTACAAATTCCTGCACTTGATTTATGGAAGTGGCGGAATATAGATTTTCCGTGCTGTAGTCGACGTTGCCGGCCCAATTTTTCAATTTGTCGCCTGCCGCCCAGGTGATGAGAGACGAAAGCGCGGGACTCGCCGTCATCGCTGAAATAATTTTGAGAAAGGACATCGATTTATCTCAGGGTTTGTAAGCCTGAGTGCGGTAGGCAGGTACAAACCCTGAAACCCTTCTCAAGTCAGGGTTTGTAAGTACAAACCCTGAAACCCTTCTCAAGTCAGGGTTTGTAAGTACAAACCCTGAAACCCAGAGGGTCGTGCCGCAAGGCATCGAAAAACTGGAAACAACCAAGGGTTAAGACAAGATAAGCGAATTCAACGCGCGGCTCAGGTTAGCGCGAGGGAGGGCGACCGTGAGAAAGATTGTGTTGGGAGTGGGAATCAGCCTGGATGGATATATTGCGAGGCCGGATGGTTCAGTGGATTTTTTGTTTATGCCGAAAGACTACTCGATGGCTGCGTTCTTCAAGCGAATTGATACAGCAGTGATGGGACGGAAGACCTATGAAATGGGGCTGAAGCTTGGCGGCGGAAACGTAAGTACTCCAGGAATCAAGAGCTATGTTTTTTCACGCATGCAAGAGGCGGGAAAGCGGGATGAGCTGACGTTTGTAAATGAACCGCCGAAGCGATTTGTCGAAGGGCTGCGCAAGAAAGAGGGCAAAGACATCTGGCTAATGGGTGGAGGCGAGTTGACGCGGGAATTTCTGCGGGATGACCTGGTGGATGAATTGTATCTGGGAGTAGTGCCAGTGCTTATCGGCGAAGGAATACCGGCGTTTCCGAGCGCATTTCCAGAACGAAAATTCGTGCTGGTAGAGAACAACTCCTACTCGAAGGGACTGATCGCACTTCGTTACGAGCGGAGAAAAGGCCAGAAAAAACAGAATGCGTGAGCTTAGGGCGCTCCGAGCTGAAAAATCTGGAGCGCTTTGGCCAGTCTCGCTCGGGCAACGCTCCTCCCGCTGCCGGCGACGGATAGCCAATGACGGCGGCCGGGGCAAAGAAATCGCAAAAAATCGCTTGCATGCGAGTTGGTGTTGTAGTTCACTATAACACACCGGTCGTTGCTCAAGGGTCATCGCTCGGACCTGAGGCACGCTAACGGGAATTGCAGCGGGCAAAATAACGGAAGAGTATGTCTCGTAAAGGGCTATTTGGAAAACAGGATGGACCGTGAGTGGAACGACAGTCAGCCGATTTACCGCCAGCTTCGCGACCGTGTCGTGGCGATGATACTCGATGGCGTGCTCAAAGAAGGCGATGCACTGCCATCGGTGCGCAACGTCGCGGCCGAATACCGGGTCAATCCGCTCACGGTTCTGAAGGGGTATCAGCAACTGGTGGACGAGGGGCTTGTCGAGAGCAAGCGAGGTCTCGGCATGTTCATCAATAACGGCGCGCGCAATCTGCTGCTGCAAGACGAACGCCAGAAGTTCCTTGCCGAAGAATGGCCAAGGGTCCACGCAACGATTCAGCGGCTCGGCCTCACGCCGGACGAACTGCTCGACGGTTCGGCAAAACGCCGGTTGAAGTCGAAAGTGAAAGAGGAGGAACGCTGAAGCCATGCCATGCATAGAAGCACGCGGTCTCCGCAAGACCTTCGGCAAAACTGTCGCGGTGGACGGCGTCGATTTGCGTGTCGAAGAGGGCCGCATCCTCGGGCTCATCGGTCCCAATGGCGCCGGCAAGACCACTGCGCTCAACGCGATTCTCGGGCTCACCCCATATCAGGGAGAACTGAGGGTGCTCGGACGCGATCCTTGGACCGCGCGCGATCAACTCATGCGCGATGTCTGCTTCATTGCGGATGTCGCTGTGCTGCCGCGGTGGATCAGGGTTTCGCAAGCGCTCGATTATGTCGCCGGAGTGCATCCTCGACTCGACCGCGCGAAGGCGGAAGGTTTTCTTGCGAAGACCACCATCCGGAACACCAGCAAGGTCAGAGAATTGTCGAAAGGCATGGTGGCCCAACTGCATCTCGCTCTGGTAATGGCCATCGATGCGAAATTGCTGGTGCTGGACGAGCCGACGCTTGGCCTGGACATTCTGTATCGCAAGCAGTTCTACGATTCCCTGCTGAACGACTACTTCGATCGCAGCCGCACGATCGTCGTGACCACACATCAGGTGGAAGAAATACAGGACGTCCTCACCGATCTCATGTTCATCAACCATGGCCGGATCGTGCTCAACTGCAGCATGGAAGAATTCGAGTCGCGCTATGCGGAAGTGACGGTGAATCCCGCGCAAGTCGCTGCAGCGCGGGCGCTCAGGCCAATGCACGAGCGCCAGGTGTTCGGGCGCAGCATCCTGCTATTCGATCGTGTCGATCGCGAACAACTCTCCAATCTGGGCGAAGTGCGCACGCCCAGCATCGCCGACTTGTTCGTTGCCGTGGTGGGCAATCAGTCCGGCCAGGCGCAAGGAGCGGCTACATGAATACTCCATCGAATGCCATGCCCGAGTCCTTCGACGCGCACAGAGTCGTGCCCGCGTCCCTGTCAGTGACTCGGCCAATGTACTGGTCGGTGCGCCGTGAATTGTGGGAGAACCGTTCGATCTATATCGCACCGCTGCTCGCCGCCGCCGTCTTTCTTTTCGGCTTCCTGATCAGCCTGATTGGTCTGCCGCACAGAATGCGAGCCGCGTTAGCACTGGACCCGGCGCAGCAGCGCGAAGCGATAGCCATGCCGTACGACATCGTAGCGGGTCTGATGATGATCACCGGAATTCTTGTAAGTGTGTTCTATTGTCTCGACGCACTCCACGGCGAGCGCCGCGATCGCAGCATCCTGTTCTGGAAGTCGCTGCCGGTTTCCGATCTCACCACAGTGCTGGCGAAGGCCAGCATTCCGCTCATCGTTCTGCCACTGCTCACGTTCGTGATTATCGTTGCCACGCACTTGATCATGCTGCTGTGCAGCAGCGCAGTACTGCTGGGAAGCGGCCTCGGCGTCGCGACGCTATGGAAGCAGTTGCCGTTGTCCCAGATGTCGCTGCTGCTGCTCTACCACCTTCTGACGGCCCATGCGCTCTGGCCTGCGCCAATCTATTGCTGGCTGTTGCTGGTTTCTGGCTGGGCACGCCGTGCGGCGTTTCTGTGGGCGGTCTTACCGCTGCTCGCGATCAGCGGCGTCGAGAAGATTGTATTCCGCACATCGCATTTCGCCGCCGTGGTGGGCTCGCACTTCATCGGCGACGCGCCAGCGGTTGCGTTCACAATGCCCGATGTCTTCCCCACCGATCCGATGACGCACATCACTCCGGGTAACTTCCTAATCAGCCCAGATCTGTGGATCGGGCTGACTGCCGCCGCAGCGTTTCTCGCCGCAGCGGTGCGGCTACGCCGCTATCGCGAACCGATCTGAGTCGCACGCAGTCTTGATTACTTGAGGCAATTCGCAAAAGCACAGAAACAGCGGACGGAATGGAGCTGAGCGGAAACTAGCGGCGCTTCAAGCGACGGGCCACCCGCTTGACGGACCGCTTAGCAGAGGCAGCTGTCCTCTTCGCGGACTTGGCGGCCTTCGAGGTCTTGCGCTTTGTCTTGTTGATCACTCGACGCGCACTGGAGCGAGCTTTTGTCGCGGCCCGGGCAATCTTCCGTTTTTCATCGGTAAGAGTTGAAGCAGTGCGTTTTGCCGCGGCGACAACTTTGCCTGCAGCGGAGCCGAGAGTTTCGCCGACGGTGACGAGCACTTCTTCTTCAGCAGATGCGGTCATAAGAGTCTCCATTCGCCCAAATCTAGAAGGCGACAAAGCATACGCCCGCAGGCCGGCGAAAGACATAGGGAAAAACCCCTATCAGTGGTGGCGCTGCTGACAGGGGCTTTTTCTAATTTGGTTAGTGCACGCGGAGGGACGAGATGCGGTTATTCCAGGTGTGGCCGGGCTTTTGTCTTACTCCCCAATCGCGGAGGTCGACAACATCCTCGCCTGTTGTGGCGCGCGCACCGCGGAAGTCGCGATCATCGTAGATGGAAACACGGGCGTTGCCAAATACGCGGATGGAGGAGATTCTGTCGCCATAGCCTCCCAGAGATTCGCGGCCCTCACCGCGGCGAAGGCAGAAAAAAGACCCGCTGAACCGGCTCTCCGTATAGAAGCAAGCGCCGCCCCGTTCCCATCGTCCGCCGTGCCAATTACCGCGCGGTGGCCAGGTCGCATCCGGCTCGGGATCCCACCAACCGCCTTCTGGGCCACCCGGACCTTGGCCAGGTCCGCCGTACGGGCGACCGCCGATCGTGAAGATGGCGCGGCAACCACGCTCAACCCACAAGCCCTGGCGATCGACTCCCCATGTCTGGCCCTGAATGCAAGGAGACCCGCTGATCTGGCGCTCGAATCTGACCTGATCAGGATTGTAGCTGCCGCAGTATTTGCGATTGTCGTTGTTGGCCTCGCACTTGATGGACTGTTGAGCGGCGGCAAATACGGGAATAACAAGAAGAGCAAAAGCTACTCCGAGGCAGCGGAGAAACGTCGAGAGTCTCATGAGCTAGCTCCTGTGCGATGTTGTGCGAACGACGCCGAATGGATGCTGGGGGAACATTTTGAAACGGGCGCCGTATGCGGGAAAAGCCTAACATAAGGTGAGCCAGTTTGGCCTAACAAGAGGTGCGGGACGTCGAGAGTGTGACGAATTCGCAAACTGCCGGCGTGCGGCAAGAACAAAACGTATCCTAAGGCTGACGCCACAAATTGAACGATTGGTTGCGGTCGGCGGACTTTAATTTAGTCAGGGCAGGCAATTACTCAGGACGGCAGCGCTCCGTTCAGACGGAGCGCGCGATTTGCGCGGGCCAGATTCGTTCTACTCGGGGCAGGCAGCGCCGCCGTCAATCCACACCTTCATTTGAGCGGAGGTGTCCGCCCGGTTGAGAGGAGGGAGAGTGCGGCCGTCACCGGGATCCCAGCCCCAGCCGACCAGATCGTCGGAGGAAACATGTTCGAAAAGCTGCTGCAACGACCGGCCGCCATTTTGTTTCGGATCCTTGAGCTGGCGGCACAGTTGCGCGGGCATGCGTCCGACGAAAACCATTTTGTGTTCCGGAGGCGGTAGCGCCCATTTGGGGTTGCCGGGCGGCATGTGATCGCCAGCGAGATTCGCGGATTGATGGCAGGTGTCGCAACGCATTCCGTACACACCGTGACCATCCTTGCCACGCTTCACGTTCTGAATGTGGGGATGGCTGTCGTCACCCTGAAGAGGAGCGTCTCCGGAAGGATGGCAGTTCTGACAGCGAGGTGAGACGAAGACTTTGTACACCTGGAGAAAAGCTTCACGCGAAGCCGCGGCGTCGGGCTTAGGGGAAGCAGTCGAACTGCGCGGTGCTGCCGTGACGGTTGCGAGGGCGAAGGCAGCCAATGCGAACACTGCGGCAACCGTTGCCGCATTGCGATCACGGAAATCGGAGTTGCTTCGAGTCATGCTTTCACCTCGCCTTCAGCGACCAGGTCGGCGCTCCGAATCGGCAAGCGGCGTAAGCGCTTTCCAGTCGCGGCAAAGATGGCGTTGGTAAGGGCGGGCGCAACGGGTGGAACGCTGGGTTCGCCGACGCCGGTGGGATTCGCTTCGCTCGGAACGATGTGTATTTCGATGGTGGGCGATTCGAACATGCGAAGCATCTGGTAATCGTGAAAATTGGTCTGCTGCACGCGACCGTTTTCCAGAGTAATTTCAGTTTTCAGAGCAGCGGTAAGACCAAAGATGATGCCGCCTTCCATTTGGGCTTTGATGATGTCCGGATTGACGGTGCGTCCGCAATCGACGGCGCAAACCACGCGGTGGACTTTAACGTCGCCATTTTTTCCGACAGAAGCCTCGACAACTTGCGCGACATAGCTGTCGAACGAAAAATGTGTGGCGATGCCGCGACCGACGCCTTTGGGAAGCGGTTTGCCCCAACCGGCTTTTTCCGCGACAAGATTCAGAGTGGCAAGCATGCGCGGCTCTTTCGCGAGAAGCTTGCGGCGGAGTTGGTAAGGATCCTTCTTGCCCGCGTGAGCGACCTCGTCGAGAAAACCTTCGGTCGAGAAGCCGGTATGGGAATGGCCCACGGAGCGCCACCATTGAACGGGAACACCAATTTTAGGCGAGTGAAGATCCACTTGAAGATTCGGAATGCCGTAGAGAATGTCAGCAGCGCCTTCGACGGAAGCGCCATCAATACCGTTCTTGATGAACATTTCGAACGGGGTGCCCGCCATGATGGACTGGCCGACGATGGTGTGCGTCCATGCAATAGGATTGCCTTCGGCGTCAAGTCCAGCGGCAAAACGATCGTGCCATTTCGGACGATACCAGCCGCCGCCGAGGTCGTCTTCGCGTGTCCAGACCACTTTCACAGCGGCTTTGGCGACCTTTGCGACGTGGACCGCTTCGACGACGAAGTCTGAGGCAGGATTCGCGCGACGACCGAAGCCGCCGCCGAGAAGCGTGGTGTTGAGTTTGACTTTTTCCGGAGCGAGTCCGGCGACTTTTGCGGCGTTGGCGCGATCGATGGTTTCGAATTGCGTGCCGGTCCAGAGTTCGCAACTGTCGGCGCGCAGATCGACAACACAGTTGAGCGGTTCCATCATGGCGTGGGCAAGGTAAGGAACGTCGTATTCAGCGGTGATGGTTTTCGCGGCTCCTGCAAGAGCTTGCGCGGGATCGCCAACTTTCTTGGCGATGTTTCCAGGAGTTGCGGAAAGCTTGGAAAAATCTTCTGTCATTTTCGCGGTGGAGAGCGTGGCGTTTTCTCCGTGATTCCACCTGACTTTCAATTTGTCGCGGCCAAGCTTTGCGGCCCAGAAGCGATCGGCAATGACGACAACGCCCGATGGAATCTGTTCGACGGCGCGAACACCGGGAACTTTGAGCGCATCGGCCGAATCGATACTGGAGACCTTGCCACCAAATGTTGGCGGGCGCGAGACAACGGCATAGAGCATGCCGGGGACTTTTACGTCGAGACCAAATTGAGCGCTGCCGTTCGTTTTGGACGGTGTGTCTAGGCGACGCGTTGGTTTTCCGACGAGTGTGAACTGCTTCGGGTCTTTGAGTGGAATATTTTGTGGCGGCTTGAGTTGCGATGCGGCGTCGGCGAGAGAACCGTAAGTGGCTTTTCTGCCCGACGTGGTGTGAATGACGACGCCCTTCGCGACGTGGCAGCTTGCAGCGGGGACATTCCATTTTTGCGCTGCCGCATCGATTAACATGAGCCGCGCCATCGCACCCATTTTGCGGAAGCGCTCCCATTCAGAAGGGGTAGTAGTGCTTCCGCCGGTCATCTGAACGCCAAAAACAGTGTGATTGTAGGCGGCATCGACGGGAGCCGCTTCGACTTTGATTTTTGACCAGTCGGCTTCTAGCTCTTCATTGAGAAGCATCGGCAGGCTGGTGTAGATGCCCTGTCCCATTTCGGAGTGATTGGCGATGACGGTCACGGTTTCGTCGGGAGCGATGCGAACGAACGCGTTGGGAGCGAAAACTCCAGCACCTGCAGCGGCGAGTTCACGCGCGCCTGCGCCCAATTCCGGAACGTATGCCGCGATGCACAAGCCACCGCCGATCGTAGCTGTGGTTTTCAGAAATTCGCGGCGCCCAAGAGACTTAGGCGGTGTTACTAATGTGGAGCTCACGGGCGTGGAACTCATTGGGCCGCCTTCCCTTTCGCTGGCGCTGCCGCGAGTTCAGCGGCACGATGAATCGCACGCCGGATGCGCGGATACGTTCCGCAACGACAGATGTTGCCAGACATGGCCTCGTCGATATCGTTGTCGGTAGGCCTGGGATTCTCTTTGAGCAGGACGACTGCGCTCATGATTTGTCCGGACTGGCAGTAGCCGCACTGTGGTACGTCAATTTCGATCCATGCACGCTGCACGGGATG
>QHYO01000311.1 GCA_003224135.1 Acidobacteriota bacterium
CCCGTATCGGCCACCATTTGGAGTGGAATCCCTGAACGACAAGAGGAATGAGAAAGCACGCCGGCGAGGAGTGGTCCAGAGTCCCGACAGCTCGTGGGAGACAATTCTTCCGTCGTCATCGACGACAAGTTTCTTCGTTCGGCTCAAAAAATCGAGCGCTATGATTCCAGTATCGACCGAGACCTAACTCCTTTAGCATCAATACCTACAAAAGAGAGGAGGGGAGGATTGCGGGCTAGTTGTCCTTCAGAATCGCGTCAAAGTACGCCAGCATCTCCGGCGAATCCCACTGCTGAGCACTGACCAACTTGCGGGCAATCTTCCCGTGGCGGTCGATCACATACGTTTCGGGGATCAACGAAGTCCCATAAGCCAACTCGATCTTGGACTTGTTATCCTGCACATTCGGGTCGCGCCAGGTGGGAAACACAATTCCGAAATCCTTCAAGAATTTTTCGTACGCCGCAGGATCTTCATCAATACTCACGCCAAGAATCGTTCCGCCCAGCGGCTCGATGTGCCGCTGCAAGCGATTCAACGCCGGCGCCTCTTCAAGGCACGGCGGGCACCACGAAGCCCAGAAGTTCAGCACCACCACTTTGCCGCGATAATCTGAAAGCCGCTGCGGCTTGCCATCGATCGTCAGCGCAAAATCATCCGCTGTTTTTCCAGCAATGGACGCTTCACCCTGGCGATAACTTGGCAGCGCAAACAGGAGCAAAATCCCCGCGCCCAGCGCCAGCGCCGCCCAAACCAATGCTCGTCGGACTCTTTCCATATCAGTGTTATACTAGCGTATCCCCTTGGGAATCGATACGCTCCCCACTCTTAACACCATGAACGATTCCGGCTCTGTCAGCGCCTCCGTCACCGCGCAAGTTAGCGCGATCGTGCCTGCCCGTAACGAGGAAGAAGTGATAGCCGCGTGCATCCGCTCACTCGCCGCTCAGCCGGAAATTACGGAAATTATCGCGGTGAACGACCAATCCTCCGATCGCACGTCGGAAATTCTTCGCGAGCTTGCTGGCAAAGTTCCGCAACTTCGCGTCGTAGACGCAACGCCGCCTCCAGCAGGTTGGGTAGGCAAAAACAACGCCGTATCATTAGGCGCACAGCACGCAAGCTGCCCGTGGTTACTCTTTACCGACGCCGATGCCGTTCTTGCCGAAGGCGCGATTGCAAAATCCCTCGTCCTGAGCTGCGAAAACGACGCCGTACTGATTTCGTTTTCTCCGGAACAGGTTTTGCAAACCTGGTACGAAAAAGCGCTTATCCCGTTCGTCTATCTTCGCCTCGCGCAAAAATTCTCGTTCGATGAAGTGAATGATCCCGCCAGCAACGCCGCTGCCGCCAACGGTCAATTTCTTTTGATCAAGCGCGAAGTGTACGATGCCATCGGTGGCCACGCCGCGGTGCACAGTGAAGTTCTTGAAGATGTTGCGCTTGCCCGCCGCGTGAAATCTGCGGGCTTACGGATTTGGTTCACCTCAGGCGTGGAAATTGTCAAAGTCCGTATGTACCGGTCCTTTTCCGCTATGTGGGAAGGTTGGAGAAAAAATCTCTACCAGCTCATGGGCGGCACCACCGGCTCCGTTTTCTCTGAATTCGAGTCCGCCTTTCCCTGGATGATTTTTGTTGTGCTCCTCATCGGCATCAAGATGCCCATCGCCATGTTCGCCGGAGTGATGCTGCTGTTGCTGCGCCAGCTCTCTTACGGCCTGGCACTCTCCCGTAACCATTTCCCGTTCAAACTCATCATCTATTATCTGCCTGCAGTTTTCCTGTACGCAGGCGTCCTTTGGGCGTCGCACGAGAGCTACGCGAAGGGGAAAGTGTCTTGGAAGGGCAGGGAGTATTCCGTCGGCGTCTCCAACGCATCTAAATAACGTGACCGCTATGGTCTATTTAACCCGCAAACTCGAGTTCTCAGCATCGCATCTCTACCACAATCCCGCGCTCTCCGCGGATGAGAACCGCCGCGTCTTCGGCAAATGCAATAATCCGCACGGCCACGGCCACAACTACACGCTCGAAGTCACCATCGCCGGCGAACCTGATCCCGTCACCGGAATGGTCCTTGACCTGAAAGAATTAAAAGAAATTCTGGAACGCGAAATCACTCAGCGCATGGACCATCGTTTTTTGAACTACGAAGTCGCCGAACTGAGAGACCAAATTCCGACCTGCGAAAATGTCGCGCGTGTCATCTGGAATCTGCTTGAGCCGAAGATTCCGCAAGGGCATCTGCACCGCGTTCGGCTGCACGAATCTTCCGATCTTTTCGCCGATTGCTACCGCAACGGCGCAAAAGGAGCGGCATGATTCCGGATGCTCTGCACATTGAACTCGGCCGCCGCTATCATTTCGCGGCGTCGCACCGCCTGCATAGCGTGAAGCTGACTGAAGAAGAAAACCGCCGGATCTACGGCAAGTGCAACAACGCGTACGGCCACGGCCACAACTACACCGTCGAAGTGCGCCTTTCGGGCGCCGTCGACCCTGCCATCGGGATGATTGCGAATCTTGCCGACCTGGATGCCTTTGTGAATGAACAAGTGATCGAACCGTTCGACCATCATTCGTTGCAGGACGAAGTCTCGACCTTCCGCGAGATTGTGCCTACAACAGAAAATTTGTGCATGGAAATATTTCAGCGTCTAAAAGCCTTTCCCCATGCAAAACTCGAATCCGTTCGCGTGGTCGAAACATCCAATAATAGCTTCGAATATGCCGGGGACTGAACCGAGGAAACCAACGTGACCAAGCCAACCGAAGAAATTCTGTTGAACGAAACCACTGCTATTGATGCGCGTAAGGTCGCATGTCACATGCGCGAAATTATCCGTTTGGTCGGCGAAGATCCGAATCGCGAAGGGCTGCGCAAAACGCCGGAGCGTTTCGAAAAAGCGCTGAAATTTCTCACCAGCGGCTACCACCAGAACGTGGATCACATCCTCAACGGAGCGACCTTCAGCGTCAACTACGATGAAATGGTGGTGGTGAAGGACATTGAATTTTTCAGCCTCTGCGAACATCACGTGCTGCCGTTTTTCGGCAAGGCCCACGTCGCGTATTTGCCGTCCAACAAAGTCATCGGGTTAAGTAAAATCGCGCGCCTGGTCAATATGTTCGCCCGCCGCTTGCAGATTCAGGAACGCATGACCAGTCAGATCGCCAAAGCCATCGAGGAAAAAATCGCCCCGCAGGGCGTCGGTGTCATCATCGAAGCCCGCCACCTCTGCATGCAGATGCGCGGCGTCGAAAAGCAGCACGGATCGGCAGTCACCAGCGCCATGCTAGGCGCTTTCCGCCACAACAAACAAACCCGAGACGAATTCCTCGCGCTCATCCGCCCCAAACAGTCCTGAGACGGATCCGCAACTCTAAGATCGCTTATTGCGAGCCCGCGCGCGTCGGACGCGTTCCCGGTTACCACAGCTTTTA
>QHYO01000312.1 GCA_003224135.1 Acidobacteriota bacterium
GAACCTGTAGAACTAACCGCCACTGCCGCAGCCAAGCCACATCCAAGCCGTGTTGGCGTGATTGCCGCCTTCTTCGCCATTTATGTTATTTGGGGCTCCACCTACCTGGCGATCCGTTACGCCGTCGATGCCATTCCGCCGCTTTACACCGCGGGCTTCCGGCATTTAACCGCGGGTACGATTCTGCTCCTCTGGGCCGTCGCAAAAGGCCAGCGTCCTAGCTGGCCGCAACTTCGCGCCAGCGTCGTCATCGGATTTTTGTTTTTCTTGATCGGCCACGGCACTCTGCATTGGGCGGAAACGCAGGTTCCCAGCGGGCTTGCGTCCTTGCTCATCGCCTCAGAACCCATCTGGGTTTTTCTGATGGCATGCGCTGCGGAAAAGCGCTGGCGGATGAACGGCTTCCTGCTTGCAGGAGTGGTTCTCGGCTTGGCAGGAGTTGCGCTGCTCCTCGGCCGTGACGTGTGGTCCGCCGGTCGTGGCGTTTTCCTTGGAGCAGTCGCGTGCCTGGTGGGAGCGATCGGCTGGTCTGCGGGAATTATCTATTCAAGGAGATCGCGTCTTTCCGGCAGCCCGCTGCTGTTGTCCGCCTTGTCGTTGCTTGCCGGTTCGGTGATGCTGCTTACGACCGCAACGATCTTCGGCGAATATCGCGGTTTTTCATTCCACAACGTTCCCGTACGTTCATGGCTTGCTCTGGCGTACTTGATCGTATTCGGTTCGGTGATTGCCTTCACGGCCTATAACTGGCTGCTTGAGCATTATTCTCCGACGCTCGTTGCAACCCACACCTACATCAATCCAATTGTAGCCGTACTTCTTGGCTGGTGGTTTGCAGCCGAGCACGTTTCGCTGAACGTGTTGCTATCCGCTGCGATGGTGATCGCGGCGGTGTTTTTGGTGGACCGTGGAATGGCCCGGCTGAAAACCTAGCTGCTGAAAGAGCGTCCCTCAAGGGACGCGCAAGTCACATCGGTGTGATGGCGACAGTAGCGCGGGTATTTTCCCATTCGATGCGCAGAGTGCAGTCCTTGGCGCCCTTATCGAAAGCAATCGTAAAGTTTTCGACTGGCGTCGAAGTTGCGGAAGCGTTCATATCCGCGCGCACAAGATCCGAATCCGCGCCAGGGTAGGGAATTCCCCATTCGCCGGTCTTTTTGCTGATGATCAGGGTCCACTTGTCCTTGTTCGGAATGGTGAAAATCGTATATTTGCCGGCAGGAACGTGCTGTCCGCCGACCATCAAATCCGCGGTCGTCACGAAGGTAGTTGCCTCGTTCGCGCCCGTGCGCCACGGTTCGCCGTAGGGAACAACATCGCCAAAAATCTTGCGTCCTTTCGCGCGCGGACTCGAGTAGTCCACGGCGATCGATTTTCCGGCGGGCAAATCGCACTTGGCCGTCGCTGGCGGGCTCGGCCGTTTGGATTTGTCCTGCTGTGCGTGAATAGCGATTGCTGCAACGGCAACCGCAACCAGTACGAAACTTCCGATTGTTAAAGCTCTTCGCATTGTCGAACCTCCCGGTTGAAAAACTCTAGCAGAATGGACGCATGGAAGTAATAAAGGAAAGTCGGAAAATTTGTCCTAGAATCTCAATACCCCGATGAACGCAATGAATAAGGAAGCGTCCAAAACCGGCCCGCTCGCCGGAATCAAGATTCTCGAAGTGGGGCAGGCTATCGCCGGACCCTTTGCGGCTTCCTTCCTGGCCTGGTTTGGCGCCGAGGTGATTAAGGTTGAGCCCCCCGGCACTGGCGATCCGCTGCGCAACTGGCGCGTCGTTCACCAGGGAACTTCACTCTGGTGGTATTCGATGGCCCGCAACAAGAAATGCATCACGCTGGATCTTCGCGCAAAAGAAGGGCAGCGCATTGCGCGCGAACTCGCGAAACGCGTGGACGTGGTGCTGGAAAATTTTCGCCCTGGCACATTGGAGAAATGGGGTCTCGGCTATGGAGCCCTAAAGAAAGAAAACCCCGGCCTCATCCTCGCGCGTATTTCCGGTTATGGCCAGACAGGCCCCAACGCGCAAAAGCCCGGCTTTGCCGCGGTTGCCGAAGCGTTCGGCGGTTTGCGGTACGTCACTGGAGAGCCGGACCGCCCGCCGGTTCGGCCCAACCTGAGCCTCGGCGATTCTGTCGCCGGTCTGCACGCCGCACTCGGCATTCTGATGGCGCT
>QHYO01000310.1 GCA_003224135.1 Acidobacteriota bacterium
TTGATGGTGACCATTGCCCTGCTTCAATTGCCGCTCGACATCTTCAATGAAATTCTGTTCAAGCGATATGGAATCTCGATTCAATCGTGGGGCTCATGGACAGGCGACTGGTTCAAAATACAGTCGCTCGGGATTCTGGCTGCGACGCTGCTCACCCTGCTGCTTTACGCGATCATTCGGCGCAGCCCGCAACGCTGGTGGTTCTACTTCTGGCTGATCGCGCTGCCAATTTTCTTGTTCTTTTTTTTCCTGCAGCCTTATGTGATTGATCCGATGTTCAACGAATTCCAGCCGCTCAGCGCCAAGGCTCCAGCAATCGTTCCCGAATTGCAGCGGATCGCGCGTCGCGCCGGAATGGAGATTTCGCCGGAACGAATGTTCTGGATGAAAGCGAGTGACAAGACCATCTATTGCAATGCCTATGTCACCGGATTCGGCGCGTCAAAGCGCATCGTCATCTGGGACACCTGCTTTGCGTCAGAAACCACGGACGGAATTTTGACCATCTTTGGACACGAACTTGGTCACTATGCGCTCGGTCATATCTGGAAGGGTTTGGTCTTTTTTTCTCTGCTGGCTTTTGTACTTCTTTATTTGGGCAGGCGGAGTATCGGCTGGTTGCTTTCGAAATACGGGGGAAGCTGGGGCGTTCGGAACCTGGAGGACTGGGCGTCTCTGCCAGCATTTCTGTTACTGATCACATTGTATGGATTCGCGGCGATGGTGGCGGCGAACACTTTCAGCCGCTATGTGGAGAATCAGGCAGACGTTTATGGCCTGGAGGTCACACATGGGATCCTCGCCGATCCGGGACAGGCGTCGGCGATCTCCTTTCAAAAGTATGGAGAATCTGTTTTCGTCGATCCTGATCCAAATGCCGCGTATGTATTTTTGTTTTTCGATCATCCGACCGTCACTGACCGAGTGCATCTATTTGTGACCTACAATCCCTGGTCGAAAGGCGAGCCAGCGCAATTCGTAAAGTGAACTGCACTAGTGACGGTTCGGCATTCCTACGGTCCGCTCGACAGATTTCGCAGTAAGCTAAATAGATGCAGCGAAAAATATTCTGGCTGACGTTTGCCGGCCTTGGACTCGTTGCGGATTTCACGCTTCCCTTCTGGTGGGCCCTTGCGTCGACGGTTCCGATCCTGGCCGCTTCGTGGTGGATTGCCTACCGCTCCGATTGGTTCTGAAACGGCGAGCGTACACCCACCCACTTCTCGATATCGACTGCTGGATATCCGCTCATTTCACTACTGTTCGTGTCCGCGGTCATCGTCGCAGCACGAATATCGAACAGCGAAATTCTCTCGATCCTAGCCTCGCAAACACCTCGGCTGTGCCACCGTGTGTACGTCTCGAGAATGCTGGAGTCGTTTAAGCGCTCACAAAAGAGGACGCGCAGTTGTAGTACATTTGGGCTATACCTTCACTAAACTGCTGTTGTTTTCAATAGGTTATCTCTCGACGGTTCTGGCCTACCGTGAAGCGCATTTCTGGCTCGGCACGTGCTGTAGTGCTCTCAACTGTTTGTTTGTGGCGGATCCCCGCCGTCACGGCTCTATCAGTCCCAAATTGTAAGCACGAAAGTTGATCGCTCAGGCGGTAACGCTTGACGCTCAGCTGCAGTTGGAGCTTGTCCGGGTGCCCCCAGCCCGCGACTACCGGGAGCGTACCAATGCGCCGTTTCATTAAGCCTGCCCTCATTGCCGCACTGATTCTGACCGCCGGAATTTTCGTTAAAGGGAGTATTACGCCCCCGTCGATTGGCGGTTGGCTTTCCGCGGGATCGATGAGCGAGGCGCGGACGAGCGCTGCATCGGCGCTGTTAGAGGACGGCAGAATCTTAATCACCGGCGGAGACAACGGCTCGGGGCCGGTCGCGAGCGCCGAATTTTTTGATACCACTGGCTCGTTTGTGACGGCGCCGCCGATGAGCATGGCCCGTAAGTCACATTCTGCGACCGTGCTGGCCGATGGACGAATCTTGGTGGCGGCCGGCTCGATCGGTGCTGCCGCGACGAATTCAGCGGAAATTTTCGATCCTGCTGCAAATGCATGGACAGCAGTAGCGGGCGGCATGATTCAGGCGCGTTCGAATCACACGGCTTCACTTTTGGCAGATGGGCGAGTGCTTTTTGCTGGGGGCGATAACACAGGCGCTCCTGTTGCCGTGCTTGAGATTTTTGATCCGGTCGGAGGTTCGTTTTCTTCCGTAGGAGTGATGTCGTCTCCCAGAATGTCCTTCGCTAGCGCGGTGCTGGCAGACGGCCGAGTGCTGCTGATCGGCGGGTCAAATGGAAGTGTGCCCCTCGCGACGACGGAAATATTCGATCCGACGAGTAACTCCATCTCGGCGGGACCAGCGCTTCCCGCGCCCCGCATGGGTCACTCCGCGACAACTTTGCTTGATGGCAGAGTGCTGGTGGCCGGCGGCACCACGGTGGTTAGCAATCCTGACGGAAGCACCAGCAATACGGATTTGGCTTCGGCCGCAATTTACGATCCCGCGACTGGAAATTTTGCGTTGTCGACTTCTTCGCTGGCTGCGCCACGGCGCGATCACGCGGCGTTTCTGCTTCCCAACAACAATTCCGTTCTCATCGCCGGCGGAACATCTTCAAGCAGTGAAATTGCCACGGCAGAAATGTTCGTTCCTTCCACGGGCACATTCATCGCGACAGGTTCGCCAGCAGCTGCGCGCCAGCACGCAACGGGCACTGCACTCAAACAGGATGGAATATTGCTCCTGGCAGGCGGTTCGAATTCCACGGGACCTCTCTCATCTGCCGAACTCTACGGCTTCGCGACCGTGAAGACGGACAGGGCCGACTACGCGCCCGGAAGCATCGTGACGATCACCGGCTCAGGATGGCAACCCGGCGAAACCGTTACGCTGACTTTGGTCGAGTCTCCGCTCGTCGATACCCATCCCGTTCTGACCGCCGTCGCCGACTCCACGGGCAAAATCGTAAACACTGACTTTTCCCCCGACGAACACGATGTAAGCATTCGCTTTTATCTAACTGCGGTTGGCAGCGTCTCCGGCATTCAAGCCCAGAACACTTTTACCGATGGCAAGGTTATGACTGTTTCCGTTGCCTCTCCCACTAGCGTCACGGTTGCTCCGGGTGGTACGGCCGCATATGGTCTTGTAACAGTCGGCTTCGGTGGTACTTTCAATGTAGCTAATCCGAGCTGCACAGCAAACCTAGGCACTACGGCTCTGCCCTCCGGAGCGAGTCCTCTGTTTGGCACGAATCCGCTTACAGCAACATCCAATACCAATCTTACATCGTCGTTTAGCGTCGTGACGACGGGCTCAACGCCCGCTGGCTCGACAACCTTTAAAGTAACGGCCACCGACGCTGCCGGTTGTCAGGATACGAGCACGGTTCAGTCGAACAACGTTACGATAGTCGTAGTTGCTAAGCAGGTTGGCACGGTGACGGTTGGGTCTCAGACAGGAGCGCTGAGTTTCGGGACACCCGGTAGCGCTACCTACTTGATTACGGTCAACCGAAATGGTGCGACCGGTACCGCGTTCAGCGCTGCGCTGGGTTTGATCACCTCATTACCGACGGGCGCGAGCGCTTCATTCAGCCCAAGCACAGTCAGCTTTGCGGCAACGGACACATCCAAGACTTCCACCCTGACGATCACCGATAGCGCCACAACGCCCGCTAGTTCCACGGTGTTCACTGTGCAGGCGACGAACCCCTCCGTACCAGGAGATTCTTCAACAGCAAATGGCAGCCTGACGGTGGATAAGGCAACGCCGACAATAACGTGGGCAAACCCTGCAGACATCATCTACGGTACGGCGCTCAGTGGCACCCAACTTAACGCCACAGCGTCCGTCTCGGGAACATTCACATACAACCCCGCAATCGGCATCGTGCTCGCCGCAGGCAATAACCAGAACCTGCACGTAGACTTCGCTCCTACTGATACAGCCAACTACAACAACGCCTCCAAAGACGTGAAGATCAACATCAAACAGAAGTCACTGACGGCCACGCTAACCGCCGATGACAAGGTGTACGACGGCGCAGCCACCGAACCGAACGCCAAGCTGCACTGCGCATTGCCCGCAGGATCGGCAGTAGGAACTGACGACGTGAGCTGCACAGCCAGTAGCGGCACGTTCAACTCGTCGCAGGTGTCTGCGGCCAACACCGTCACGGCGACGGTCGCGCTGACCGGAACCACGGCGGGCAATTACAGCCTGACTTCGGCTTCGGCTTCGGCCTCCGCGCACATCACGGCGGCACCCCTGACGGCGACGGTGACGGCAGATGCTAAGGC
>QHYO01000313.1 GCA_003224135.1 Acidobacteriota bacterium
TCGTATGCCCCAACAATCCGCCGAACCAGTGCTTCATGCTCATCCGAAGCAACCTCGCCTTTGCGCGCGAGCGAACCAATGTCGTTGATTCCTTCAAGAACGATCAGGTAGCGCACCCCGGGCTGGCCAACTACATCATCCTCGAACGGGCCAATGCATTCTGTCCCAAACCATCGGTAAGCAGGTGGTTTCCTCCGATTCCCTGATTGAGAACCGCGATGTTGCGGGTAGTCGGTGATGTTTGGAGCCGCTGTGCCAAAGTGTCGGTCCACCGGTCATTGCCGTTGGTCGTGGCGCCGCGCCCATCGGTGATAGAGTCCCCAAGGACGACGACTGCCCTGGCCTCGGGCGGAGCAGCTACGTCCACTCCGGCGATGAAGTACCAGTGTTCAACGGTTTTAGCGCCACGGAGCTCTGCCACCGAAACCAAATCTCCACGTGTGATGTAGGAAGTCGCTCGCGAACCTGGATGGCCCGTCTGTTCTTCGGGAGCCGCGCCGATGTGCAGCGTGATGGCTACATCGGAGTGCGCATTTACCGGGAAAGAGGCCGGATCGGAAAGATACTCGGCGTGGGGAGGAATCGTGACGCCTGGCGAGCCAGAGAATGTGAGGGCTCTGTCGCTATCAGGTACAATCTTTTCGGAACCCGGCGAAACCGGTCGCGCGATGTGCGCAGCCATCACGAGCAGCGGCTTAGCGCCAAACCGATTCGAAAGCCGCAAGCGAATTCCGCTACCGCCGAGAGATAAATGCACGATTTGGCGCAGGGTAGCATTGCGGAGGTCTTCTGGAGCTAGTGCATTGCCTGGCTCAACGAGCTGCTGAGACGCTGCCCAGGAGCCAATCCAGCGTGTTCGGGTTTCGCTGCCATCCCCGCGATACGCCGCACCTACGAGCAAAAGTACAACCGTGCATAACAACATCGCGCCGGTTCGCAAAATGCACAAAGAACGTACAGTAGACAAGACTTGCTCCTGAACATTCGAAATTCACGCCCGGCCATAATACATAGGGGCGGGTCCCCTGGTACTGACTAATGGCTCCGTTCCGAGAGGACGGAGTACAACTGCACACGTTCACGTGTATCGGAAGGGCGTATTCACTTTTGCCGGCGCGAGCGATAGCCTCGATATAGGCTGCATAGTTCGACGCCATAAAACCTTCGTCCGCGGCATCTTCAAACACCTCGCTCCAGGTTTGCACATGATGATAGGCCTCCCAAGCGCTCACGGGAGGGTGCTAGAGAAAACTTACACGGTGGACGGTTTTAAAGATGACAAGCGGGAAATGACAGAGGCATTTTTCGGACTGGTGCCAGCTGCCGACGGAGGGTTTTGGGCGATTACATCAGGGGCTTTGTACCATTTCGGCGCAGATGGAACCAAAAAAGAGGAATACGCGCTTCCAAAGTTAAAACCTGTTTCCGGCATTTATCTTAGTCGCGAACTACCGGGCGTCATCGTAGTGCGGACTGACGCGAACTGAGCTGTCTCCGTAAGCGGATACACACCAGTTCTCATTCCATTGGATGGGTCGGAGCCCTAACGCGCGAGATTCTAGGTTGCCTGAAATCAAGCTCCCTCAGGGCTTCGAATGAAATTACAGGCTCAGTCCCGCGGGAAACTCAATTTTTGTCAAACTCGCCACAAACTCAACGAGAAAAGTCCCAAAATCGTTCCCTTGGGGGCTCATTGCACTGAAGAACTTACGGCACTATCCTTCTACCTGTTTAGAACTGCGGTCGGAGGTCAGTGCCTGGATGCCGAAACCCACGATCGAAATCGACGGCTCGCATTTCGATACTCTGAACGGCTTCTGGGAGGAGATTTCGATCCGTGTTGTTCGCAAAGCTAGCTGGGGGCGTAATTTCGACGCTTTCAACGACATCCTCAGGGGAGACTTCGGAACGCCACAGGGTGGATTCAAGATTCGTTGGAACAATTTCCAGCGGTCCCGTGAAACTCTAGGACATGCGGAAACAATCCGTTGGCTCGAGAACAAGATTGAACACTGCCATCCAGACAACGTCGAGTTCATCAAGAGAGAGCTCGATGCAGCGCGGGGAAGGGCCGACTGTCGCGGACATCATCACGGACATCATTCGAATTCATGGCCCAGGCGGAGCCGAAGAAGACGACGGTGTTGAGCTGGAGTTGGCCTAGCAAACAAGAGAGCGGCCATAAGTTAAGCGCTGAAACCTGCGCGGAACTCAAATTGTTCCAAACTTGAGATGAAATCTCCGAGGAAAGTTCTAAGATCGTCCCCTTGGGCGCGCCATGCTCAAGCTTTGTATTTCATGCGAGCACTTCACCACATCAACTTAAGTCCAAACTGAACTTGCCGCGAACTTGTCGCCGTGGACGTGATCACTCCCGCTGTTGGCGAAGGTTCGCCCGTCGCAGCGGCATACACCACCGGATTCGGGGTATTGAAGTTTGTGTGATTGAAAAGATTGAAAATCTCGGCGCGAAACTGCAAATTTAGCCGCTCCGAAAGCGCAATCCTCTTAGCCGCAGAGAAATCCGTTTCCGCAAGTCGCGGTCCCCGCAACGTGTTGCGTCCCACGTTGCCATACGTGCCGGCGAGCGGTTGGATAAACGCGCCGGGATTGAAGTATTGGTTCGGTCCTCCCACAATCACGCTTCCCGAAAAATCCGGATTTACCGAAGGCCGCACTGGATTCCGTGTGTCGCCGTCGTTCGACGGGTTGTAGGAAAGCTGCGGCGTAAACGGCAAACCCGATTGCAGGGTCTGAATTGCGCTGATTTGCCAGTCTCCAATCAGCCTTTCGACCCACGGATTGCCATCCGAGTTTCTCCCGTGCCCAAACGGAAGGTCGTATGTCGCATTGAGTACGGCGGCGTGCCGGACATCGAAAGAAGCGCGGCCGTAGTCCGCTTTGGGATCGAGCGGATTCGCTACGAATGCTGGAGAATTCGTCGCGACGCTGGTGTTCATGTTGTCGCCGTCATCGAGGGCCTTCGAGAACGTATACACTCCGCGGAATTGCAGTCCGTGTCCGAGACGCCGGTTCACGTCGACTTCGATCCCGTGATACGAACTGATGCCCTGCGAAAACCAATGCGTCGTATTCCACACCGCGTTGTTCTGCAGTGCGGCGTTCGTCGGATAGTAGAGCGTTCGGGTCGGGTACGTTGCCGGGCACGGCGATGCTGGGCAAATCGTTGGCGTCGGAAGGTTGGCATCGACCGAGAGCAATTCATGATATCCGTGCGACCCAACGTAACCCACGGCCACGGAGGTATTGGAGGAAATCTGTTGTTCCACTTTCAGCGACCAGGACTCCACGGTTGGCGTGCGCAAATCTGGCTGAACACCACTCGGAATCACTTTCGATCCGGTGTACGTCGCGTCCGGGGCGATGCTCGAGTACGAGATGTTCTTCACTGCGTAGACCGTATTGAATGGGCCGTTCTGGTCCAGGCGATAGCTCAAATTGTCGAGCAACGCGTAGTACAGACCGAAGCCTGCGCGAACGACGGTTTTCTTCGACGCAAACGGCGACCACGCCATCGCGACGCGTGGCGCTGGCAGAAACTTAGCATTGTTGGCCGTAAACGCGGAACCACTGACCTCGGGCTGAGTTCCAATGACGCCGCTTGAATCGAACAAATAGTTCGAGGCGCGACCGTTCGCTTCATTCCATCCATTTGTGAACTCAGCGCGAAAACCGATTCGCAACTCGAGCGATGGCTTGACACGAATTGCGTCTTCTACATAGAACGCGCCTTCCAAGGACCGCCATCCGAGCGGGGTGAAACTCGGCGCATACGTGTAAGTGCTCACCTTGCCTTGCAGAAAGCTCTGCAAATTGCTGAACGACGCCTGGCCGTATTGGTCCTGGATTAGCGTGTCATTGGCTTGCAAGCGCTGGATCCACGCGCCGAAACCAAGCAGGTGTTTGCCGCGAGTCAGAGTCAACTGGTCGCTCGCCGTGAACAGGTTGCGAGCGGCGGTCAGATTACTCCCCGCGTTGGTGCCGCCATTCGTGATTTGTGACGCTCCGTTTAGCGTTGTGCCACCGCCGACCACAACTGCGCCGACCGGCTGACCACCATGAATCCAACCGCCTAGGTTTGTAGTGGTTCCGCTATCGAAGAAGAATCCTCCGCGCGAAAAGCCGATCGTGGCGCGGTTCACTACGCTCGGAGAAAAGATGTGCGTTTCGCTCAGGCTCACCACCTGCTCACGCAAGAAGACGTTCACGAAACTGAATGGATTGCTGGTCGGCGAATGCGCTTCGCTGTCGTCCACGGTATAAACGGCGGCAAACGAGTCTTTGTTCGAAACGATCTGGTCGAAGCGTGCTGTCCCGAAATCTTCGCGAATATGCTGCGGCGGATTGCTGAACGCTTCGGCGATCCCGCTCGGTGTTCCCGTAGAGCTCAGCAGTTCCTGGCCATTGGCCACAGGCCACAGAGCAAGAAGCGGCCGGACGCTGGCAACTGCGTTCGCACGGGACGTGTCATCCGGGACCAGCGTGAGATCGCTCAGACCCAATATTTGTCGAAACCCTTCGTAGTTCCCAAAGATGAAGGTCTTGTCCTTGACGATCGGTCCGCCAGCAGACCCGCCAAAAACATTACGCTCGAAGTGCGGAATGTCTCCATGATCGAAAAAATTCCGGGCGTCAAGAGCGCTGTTACGGAGAAACTCATACACGGCGCCATGAAATTGATTGGTTCCGCTTGCCGTAACGATATTCACTTGGGCCCCCGGGCGCTTTCCGTACTCCGCGCCGTAGGTGTCTTTTACCACGGCGAATTCCTGCACGGCGTCAACGCCCAGCAATTGCCCGCTAGTTCCTCCCGGCGTGTTGTTGATTTCGGACGCGCTCGTGAATTCGACGCCGTTGAGTAAAAACAGATTCTCCTGTGGCCTCCGACCTGACACCGCAAACATGTTTCCGACCACCGAATTCGAGGTCCCGACTCCACCCGAGCGTTGCGAAGTGTAATTCACAATTCCAGGATTCAGCGTCAGCAACTGATCGTAGCTTCGCCCGTTCAGAGGCAAATCTTTCACCTGGCGTTCGCCGACGAGGCCGGAAATGTCTTCGGTCGTAATCTGTATGAGGTCTGAATCCGCAGCGACCTCCACGGTCTGGTGAACGTCACCGACTTGCAGCGTCAGATTTACTTCTTCTCTTTGGCCAATCACCAATGAGATCGAGGTTCTTCGATCCGTGCGGAAGCCCGCTTTGGAAGCGGAGATTTCATAGCGGCCCACGACAAGAGCCGGTGCGTTGAATCTTCCCGATTCATCGGTCGTCAGAATACGTTCCTTTCCGGTTTCAAGGTTTCTGATCGCGATCGTTGCACCCAGGATTCCTGCGCCGGACGTATCGTTTACGGAACCCCACAACGAA
>QHYO01000314.1 GCA_003224135.1 Acidobacteriota bacterium
GTGTGGTTGCGACAGTGGTCCAGGCATAAGCGTTTAAGATATGAAGATACTGTTAATATTTGATTAGTAATGCACGGCAATTTAAATTATGGACGAACTACGGTGTGTTTGCCGGGTTCTTTGGCCAAGCAACTTTTTGGAGCAATGCTTGTACGGCGCTGCGCTTATCGGTTTTTCTCGACGCCGAAAGTTTCACCACCGCTTCGGCGCCCGACCAAAGTACGGATTCTGTGAGATTTCAAAGAACTTTGATATACATGGATATATATGCTGGAGGATATACATGCTAGAGCAACTGCTGAGATTTGAGACATGACAGGTATAACTTTGCCGACCTTCGGTATCATCGTGATTTTGTTATCGGAAATTCTTTTCGCCAGCAGTCCGTGCGTAGCACAGGAGCCCAGAGTTGCAGCAAAAGGGCCCGTCGTGAGCGTCAGCATCGGGTATGCGTATCTCAACAGTGAAATTCCATCTGTGGGGAGAATCAGCGAAAACGGTGTCGCGACTGGTATCGCCGCTGACTTCACCGACCGATTCGGCATCAAGGTGGAAAGCAGCTATACAAGAACCTATGGCGCGTTCGGCCTACCTCGCCACAGCGATGTTCTGGCGGTGATGGCAGGTCCGGTCATTTATCCCGTCCGTCGTCCCCGGTTCGCAATGTATGCCGAAGGTCTCGTTGGGGGTACAAGAATCGAAGGCGTCGTTCCGGAAAACAACGGTTCTTACCTACTCGTAGAAGTAAAAAGCTCCGCCTGGGCGGTCGGCGCCGGAGTAGAAACTCCGCTCACAAGATCGACCGTTCTCAGAACGGGGGTAGATTATCTTCGAGCAAGCTATCTGACACCTGCGAGGGTCGTAAGCGGTCAAGGAAATGCTCGCGTCACGGTCAGCCTTGTCTATACGTTTGGAAAAGTGCGGCGATGAAACCGGCAACGTAAGCTCGGGCTGCATCGCAAGTTCCTCTGCCCGATCATGCTGATGGCTGCCCTTGAGGCGTTCAAGAACGAAAACGCCAGCCAAAAGAATTTCTTTTCGCTGGCGTCGATCTCTTAGCGATCCAGTGTTTAACTCAAAATTACCGATGGCCACCACCGTGGGATCCTCCACCGCTATGACCGCCGCCGTGGAATCCGCCACCGCCTCCATGAAAGCCACCGCCTCCGCCACCGTGGAAACCGTTTCCGCCGCGAAAGCCTCCGCCGCCGAATCCGCCGCGATTTCCGCCGTGGAATCCGCCACCATTGCCGCGAAACCCACCTCCACCGAACCCGCTGCGATAGCTGCCGCCTGCAAAACCGCGTCCCCCTCTATAACCGTATCCGGATCTGTAGCCATTTCCGCCGCGGCCGTAGTAGCCACGCCCATAGTAGCCGCGTCCGTAGTAACCCCTGCCGTAGCCGCGTCCATAATATCCTCGCCCGTAATAGCCGTGATACCAGGGCCCAACACCAATGAACACGCCATTTATGAAGTAGTCCGGACCCCAATAGCCGTATGGCGCACAGTCATACGGGTAGTAATCGAAGTAACCGTAATCGCAAACAGGAGGCGCCCCGTAATACGAGCTGTATACCGGACCTATTCCGACACCAACCGAAACCTGTGCTTTCGCATTTCCTGCGGCAAAAAGCAAAATCCCAAACAACGCAACAAACTTTAGATAGCGCATGACCTTTACCTTTCCGGGGCACCGAGATTACCGTCCATCGGAATTGGCCGGAACTAACCCCAGCGAGGTTCGTCTGGGAAAGCCGTCTGCTGTAATTTAACCCGGCGTCAGGCTCAGAGTTGCGTAAGGACTAACCTCTGTATAATGAATGCGATACGCCGATCCCCGTATTCTCTCTGCATCCTCAAGAATTGCAAGAATTGCGGCACGCAACGGATGTGAGAGGATACTCAAACTCATGGCACCCGATCCCCGTAAATTCTTTGCACACCGCACCAGCTGGAACCTCGAAGAAAATCGCCTGAGCCGCGCGCTCGCCGAGCGCCGAACTGCAGGCAAACCAATTCTAGACCTGGTGCGATCAAACCCGACCGAATGCGGTTTTACTTATGAGCAGCAGAGTATTCAGGGCGCATTTGAGCACGGGGAGCTCTTGCGGTATCAACCGGACCCGCGCGGTATGAGGCGGGCACGACAGGCAATCGCAGCCTACTACCTGCAGCAACAAGCGCGCGTTGACGAAGACGATCTACTACTGACCTCCGGAACGAGCGAAGCATACTCGTTCGTCTTTCGCCTGCTCTGCAATCCCGGCGATGAAGTCCTGATTCCTTCTCCCAGCTATCCGCTGTTCGACTTCCTTGCGGATCTCTGCGACGTAAAACTTGTGCGCTACTGGCTGCTCTATGACCACGGCTGGCAGGTTGATTTTTCGGCGCTGACGGCGGCCGCTTCCGAACGCACGCGCGCGCTCATCGTTGTCCATCCAAATAATCCGACCGGCCACTACACCTGCGAGGCGGAACAAAAGCGGCTTTTACATTTCTGTGCGGAACGAGGGATCGCGTTGATCGCCGATGAAGTGTTCCTGGATTTTTCGCTTAGCGGTTCGCCCGAAAATAGCTTTGCCTCCGGCAATGACGCCCTGACTTTCACGTTGAGCGGAATTTCGAAGATTTGCGGAATGCCGCAGATGAAGCTTGCGTGGATCGCCGTCAGCGGACCGGCCGAACAGAAAAGGGATGCGCTCGCGCGTTTGGAAGTCATCGCGGACGCCTACTTGTCCGTGGGGACACCGGTTCAGCTGGCCGGGCCAACATTGCTCGCCATGCGAATGAGCTTTCACGGGCAGGCCATGACCCGGATACGCGCCAATTTGCGCGAATTAGATGAGCAGCTTTCGCGCCAATCCGTCTGCAACCGTTTATCTTGCGGAGGCGGCTGGTCCGCGGTTCTACGAGTACCCGCGACGCAATCAGACGAAGACCTGGCGATCGCTCTGCTGACCAAAGCAGAAGTACACCTGCATCCGGGACATTTCTACGATTTTGTGCAGTCAGGCCACTTGGTTGTCAGTTTGATCGTGCCAGAGCAGGAGTTGGCCGAAGGGATTCGCCGCACTCTGGCGCATTTCTCCTAGCCGACCCGATCAGCAGGCACAAACAGCGTGTCGCTCTAGGAATTCTCAATTGAACGAGTTAGAACGCGCCTGCCGTCAAGACTCGTCCACAGTCCTTGCTGTGGATTATTGACGTTGCGCGCCGGCTTCGATTGCATCACTTCGCGAAACCCGATTTGAAACTTTTCCATATCCAGCTTTGTGCCAACCGTGATCCGCACGTGGGTCGGCCACACAGGCCATGCACGGCCGATGAACACATTGCGTGCCGCCATCGCTTCGATCATTTCTTTTGCGGGCCGTTTGGTGTCCAACATGAAGCAATTCGATACCGACGGGACATAGCTGTAGCCGTTCCGGTCGAGCCAGGCAAAAGTTTCGCTGCGAATCGCGGCATTAATCCGTTTGCGCTCCGGCACAACCGACGGTTGGTCGAGACTCGTCAGAGCCGCCGCCACCGCAGTCACTGGCAAGCTGTTCCAGCCACTGAAGCGCGAAACTTTCTCAATCAGATCGGGCCGACCGATGGCCATTCCACACCGCAGCCCTGCCATGCCATAAATTTTCGAAAATGTACGAAGCACCACAACATCTTTATCGGCCCTCACCAGATCCAAAGCCGACGTCCCATC
>QHYO01000315.1 GCA_003224135.1 Acidobacteriota bacterium
TTGCGCTTCTTTTTCTGCTGGCCGAACATGCCACTCAGCATCTCCTTGAAGTTGACGTCCATCTCCTCGACGCCCTGGTTGGAGATGACTTCGAACGACGGCATCATCCGTTCGCGGACTTCGAGGTCCACCATGCGCTGGTCGAGCTTGCCTTCACGCAATTGCGCGCGAAGTTTTTCCCGCGTGCGCTGGTTCTGCTCGCGCTGCGCGGCTGCATCGCTTTCGAGCGTTCCCGCCGCAGTAGGTGGCGGCGGAGGCAGCAGCACATCCAGCACTCGTTCTTCAGCAGCTTGCTCGGCGCGCTCGGCGACTTCATCCAATTTTTCTTCGCGCACCATGTCGATGGACATTTCGACAAGATCGCGCACCATCGATTCCACATCGCGCCCGACGTAGCCGACTTCCGTGTACTTCGACGCTTCCACTTTCACAAACGGACAACCCGCCAGCCGTGCCAGCCTCCGTGCGATTTCCGTCTTGCCGACTCCCGTCGGCCCGATCATCAAAATATTTTTCGGTAAAATATCTTCAGCAATTTCAGGAGGCAATTTCTGCCGCCGCACGCGATTACGTAGCGCCACGGCTACGGCCCGCTTCGCAGCTGTTTGGCCAACGATGTATTTGTCCAGTTCCACAACGATTTCGCGCGGCGTCATGTCGTCCAGCGCCGGCAAAAATTCTTCGCTCTCCGGAGCCGCGCCATTCGTGCCGCCGGGCATCAAAATCAGTTCTTTGTCAGACTTGCTTGGCATAAGAAATCTTTGCGACCTGTCCCCTGCTCTTAGCGTTCGTTCAATCGTTTCACTTTGTCCAGCCCACTTCTAGCCTAATTCTTCGACCGTAAAATTCGCGTTCGTGTAAATGCAAATCTCGCTCGCGATGCGCATCGCCTCCATCGCCAGATCCTTCGCAGACAACTTTGAGTGTTTCATCAGCGCGCGTGCCGCTGCAAGCGCATACGAACCGCCCGACCCAATGGCCACAATTCCGTCGTCAGGCTCAATCACGTCGCCGTTTCCGGACAAGATAAATGTTGCCTTCGTGTCCGCGACAATTAACAACGCTTCCAGGTGCCGCAGCGCGCGGTCCTTCCGCCAGTCCTTCGCCAACTCGACCGCCGCTTTCTGCAAATTCCCTGAAAATTCCTGCAGCTTACCTTCAAACCGCTCAAACAAGGAAATCGCATCCGCTGTCGAACCCGCAAATCCGGCAATCACTTTGTCCTGATACAACCGCCGCGTCTTCCGCGCCGTGTGCTTCATTACATGATCGCCCATCGTCACCTGCCCATCGGCGATCAACACCACCTTCGCGTCCTTGCGCACGCACAAGACAGTTGTCCCATGCATTGTGCCGTGCCTCTGCGCACTATTTTGGCTAATTGGCATTCCCCCATTATACGCCGGGCTGTCTCCTCGCGCCAAAAACGTGCACATGCTGTTCTACTTTTGGGCCGCCAACACTCTCGCATTCCTGTGCGCAATCCCTACGATCGAAATCATGGGGTTCACTCCTGACGCGCTCGGGAACGACGAACCATCCATCACATATAAATTCTTCACTTCCCACGTCTCGCCCTCAGGATTGGTTGCAGAAAATCTTGGTGAATCGCCCATGCGCGCAGTGCCCATGATGTGGAACGAGAACAGCGCGACTTGCGCATTTCCCCAACCCGCCGCGTCCATATCCTTCACGAACGTCTCAAGCGAGCCATTTTTTCCTGGCTCATACGAACACAACTTCGCGTGCGGCGAATAAATTCTGCGTGCACCCGCATTCTCCAGAATCTCCGCCGCCCCGCGAAATCCGTGCTGCATATGCCTGCGGTCGAAGTCTGAAAGCGCATAACTCGACACCGGATGTCCTTCCCGGTCGATCGTCACGCGACCCGCTCCGCGATCGCGCAACAACACTCCGATCGCCGACGTATTCTTCAGCAGTTCCATTCGCGCGCGAAAATCCTCCGGCTCGCGCCACGGCATTACAGCCATTGCGATAACCGGCTGCAGTGCTGTCGTTTCATACTTCACACCGTAATTTCCGGTCAAATAACGATGTTCGTCCGAATAAATCGCCTGCATCGTTCCTTCCCACGGACGAATCTCCTCCTCAAACACGCCGCTGACGTTTGACACCGGATGCAGATGCAAGTGCCGTCCGATGTGTTCATTCCCAAGCCCAGAGCGTAACAACAATGCCGCGGTGTGAATTGCTCCGCATGCCACAACGACGGATTTGCATTTCACAACGACACGATGGCCCCTTTTCGACCGCGCTTCCACTCCGGTCGCGGCACCGCGTTCCACTCGTACCCGTTCCGCGCGGGTCTCCACGACAAATTTGGCGCCGTGCTGCTGAGCGTCCACTAACCACGTCTTCACCGCGGATTGCTTCGCGCCAATCGCGCATCCATATCCGCAATAGCCGCACACGCCATCCTGCTCGCAAGCAATCACGTTGCGCGGCATCGCATCCACGTGCCAGCCAAGCCTCTTCAGTCCGCGCTCGAGCATCTGTTCGCGTTTCGAAACGAGGTTGTGAGAAGTATTTACGGAAAGCCGCTCGCACACGGCATCGAGACTTTTCGTATACTCCGTCCCACGAATCCACTCAATGCCTTCCTCTGCCCACTCTTCTCGAATTTCGTCCGGCGTACGAAACGATGTGCAGTAGTTTACGACTGTCCCGCCGCCCAGGCACTCACCCGCAAGAAAGCCCACGCTGTGATCGCGCGTCGACGCGAATCCAAATTCGGTATAAAGGCGCTGAAATCCTTTCAGCTCCGAGCCATCAAAATCCGCATCATCAAAGTAGCCGCCTGCCTCCAGGACGATCACTTCTTTTCCTGCTGCCGCCAGAACAGCCGCAGCGACGCCTCCACCCGCGCCTGATCCGATCACGCACAGGTCGCAGTTGAGCGTCGTCTCCCCTTCCGGAACGATCACGCTCAGTTTTCGCGGCGCGTCGAGCCGCTGCACTCCAATCGGCCCCGGATAGCCCATCTTTTCCCAGACCGGATTTGCCTCACCCGCCGTGCCTGGCAGCATCACGTACAAAAATCCCACCGCTTTGCGTAGTGCCTGAAATGCCGCTCGTCGCAGACTTTTTGCTTGTCTTCCTCAGGGAGCGCTGAAAATTGTGACCAGCTGCCTACTTCAATGAAGGAATGCAGTGAAGAATCCCAGATATCCAATAAGTTGAGAAATTCCCAGCGATCAACAGCTCGTGGATTGAAATCCAACGCCGCGGCCAGCGCATCCGGCACGCCCCGCTCCACCGCCGAAACCCACCCAGGCGCTGCAGGCAGAAACGTATCGCAAATCGAACAAAGCGCTCGATACTGGCGAGGCGTCAGCTCCATGTTTGCGTTGCTAGCCTACCAGCAACGCCAGCATTCCCGAAGCCACGCTTCATCACAGCGGGTGGCACTTGAGCAGCCGGAAGCCGAACTATGTGGCGCTCGATATCACGCGTCGCAATCTGAACACTGCTACCTCCGGGCGCACGTTGAATCGCACTCTGAGCAGGTGCCCCACGCCACGACTGATGTACATCCGGCGCTTTCCAGCCAATCGAAACTCGCCTGATGTGTACCGCTTGTTGATCACCGGAAGCTGCGGTGGCGGCAAAAATGGCGGCTTGCACTGTCCTCCGTGTGTATGCCCGGCGAGAATCCAACCGTGGTATTCGCTCCACACCGGCTTGTCCGCGGCGTCGGGGTTGTGACAGAGCACCATGCTCGCAGCATCCTTGGCTCTCTGCGCGAGCACTCCCACAGGATCAAACATCGGACTCCACAAATCATCCAAGCCGATAAACTGCAGCCCGGCAACTGTCGCTGCTTGATTCCGCAATAAGGTCACACCTGCAGCACGAACAATCCCGGCCACTCGTTCCGCTACACCGACCATCCCCCAATTGAAGCCGTAATCGTGGTTGCCAAGGATCCCAACGGTTGCCAGCCGTCCATGCGGTGCATGCTCGATCACACGACGCAGCTGTTCGAATTGCCAGGCACCCCGATAAGTAATCCAGTCTCCCGTGTACACGACAAAATCCGGCGCAAGTTCGCGCACTCTGCGGAACGATTCAATGATGTATGCGTCGTCGACTTTGGGACCGATGTGCAGGTCGCTCAGCTGCGCAAGGGTGCGTCCTTCGAGTTCGCGCGGAAGTCCCGCGACCGGCAATTCGTGATGCGTCAACTCAAGCCAGTGCGGCTCGATCCGCCACGTGTAAAAGCCCACAGCCAGCGCGCCGCCTCCCGCTGCTGCCAGCGTTTTCAGCATCTTCCGTCGTGTAAAGCGTGTTTCCATCGTCTGACCCGACTCTAGGTCTCCGATCTCGGCTGCCCGCAATTCCTATCCGCTTAGTTTCTGGTTCGCGGAGCCTGCCGTCACTTCCTTCTCATTGGGACTTGCTGAAGCTGATAGTATTTCGCTTCACGTTCACCAGAGAGGAATTCTCATGCGCGCGTGCACACGACAAACCCTTCTTGCAGGAATCGCTATTTCCATATTTGCGAGCCACACGCCCGCACAGCAAACCCCCTGCGACGCGAAGCAGACGAACAGCAGCAAGATCGGTCCGGATGGAACCGCCTATGTAACCCGGATTATGCCGGTACCCGCTACCATCAGCCCGGAAGCACAGAAGGTCCTTGCACGCGTTGAGTCGGACGCCGCCGTTCCTCAGACGCTCGAGCAACGCCGCGCGCTAACCGACAAGTGGCAAGCAGGAGTTGGCGAAACGTCGCAAAAACTCTATCCAGCGAGGATCGCGGCGGACACTATCGCCGGCGTCCCCGTGCGCGTAATCACTCCGCTGACGATCACGCCGGAAAAACGCGACCGCGTGCTGATCAACCTTCACGGCGGCGGTTTCAATTCCGATTCGGGCTCGCTGTCAGAGACAATCCCTATCGCGAACCTGTCAGGCACAAAAGTAATTGCCGTGCTCTATCGCCTCGCGCCCGAGCATCCGTTCCCTGCTGGCGTCGACGACGCCGTCGCGGTCTACAAAGAACTCCTGAAAACGCATAAGCCAAGCCACATCGGCATTTACGGCACGTCCGCAGGAGCGATTCTCACCGCCGAGGTAACGGTCAAGCTAAAACAACTCAGGCTGCCGCTCCCCGCAGCGACCGGAATTTTTTCTGGTCTCGGCGACTTGGACCATGCCGGTGATTCGATCGCGCTCTATGCCTTGAACGGTTTCTCCGGGCACCTGGACGACCCGAATCCCGACGATCGCGCCAGCAAGGAATACACGGGCTCGACTCCTCTCAATGACCCAGTGCTCTCTCCACTCTATGCGGATCTCACTGGATTTCCGCCAACGCTTTTCATCACCAGCGGCCGTGATCTCCTGTTAAGCGGCACAACTATTCTTCACCGGGCCTATTTGCACGCCGGAGTTGACGCGCAACTCGTGGTCTTCGAAGCGCTCCCGCATGCTTTCTGGAACAATCCCGCGTTGCCCGAATCAAAAGAAGCCGACCAACTCATGGCCTCATTTCTCGACGGACATCTCGGCAAATAGGGCGCTCAGTCCGCCCCGGATCGTGAACTCGCCATTCAATCACACTTGAAAAACTAGACGCGTCTAAAATTGAGACAACGGAGACGCCGGAAGCGCCGATCCTTTCTCCGATTTTTTGCTGAATTTTCACTGTTTTTCGCTTGACACATGCGGTTTGTATGCGTAAAAGTCGCAATCCTGAATCGGTCGGTAACTTTACCCCGCAGTGGTGTGTGTCGCTCGAAAAATAAGTTGTACTACTCTCAGGACTAGTAGAACGCTCGAGTGCGTCCCGCCCATAAAGTTTCCCGGCAAAACCTAGGAGGCTCAGTCCATGATTACCCGGATTCTTTTGTTTCTGGCGCTCGCTTTCGTGGTGTCTGTTACCCCGAGTTGGGCACAAGAACCTGTTCCGTGTTCTGGCGAGGGGACCGTTATCAGTTGCTCGTTCAGCAGTATGCAAACCACAAACACCTACGAATTCTTCAGCGACGGCCGACTCGTTGTGCAATTCGACACTGTACTTACGTCATTCGATCTTACTGTTACTGTCGTCCATGTGACCGATCCTCTTCCGCTTGATCCGAAAGAGTTCCCTTCGGGCACCGTATGCGTCAAGTATTCTGGAAACGGCGGTCAATGCGATCGATACGATTTCTCGGGCACCGCGGTCACCGGGGGCTTTAACGGTGTGCCTGTCAAGAACAAGGATTATAAGGGGCTGATAACGCTCACGCTCAGCTACGTTAATTCCGGTTCCCAGGTAATTCAGAATCCTGCTTTCGGTCATGCTCCCGGCGACATCACCACTTTTACCGAGAACATCCTAACCAGCTATTCCGTGATTCCTGAATTTAGTGATCCGACGATGGGCGGAAAAGTTCCTGGTCTGTCGAGCGTGGTTGCCCTCGACGAACCGCTTACGGAAAACGACACATTCTGCAGCCTGACGCTCACTCCGACGAATAACCCATCTGAACAGAAGCCCCAGATCGAGGTCACGTTAAAGATAGTCAGCGGCTCGAACTGCGCCGGAACGGGCCTGCGTGATAAGACGGCGAGCCTTTCGGTGTCGACGACCGATGGCGTGACCGTGAGCTTCCCGGCGCTCAAGAACGTGGAGGGAAACAAATTCCACTGGGATAGCAAGGCCGGACTGAATGAATACGACATCAGCACGGATGGGCTGGTGAGCGGTCAGACGTACACAGTTACTGTTTTTTCGAGCAAAATCTCCCCACAATCCGCGACCTTCGTCGCACCCTAGAATGCAAGGCGAGCCAGGCCGGAAACGGTCTGGCTCGCGCTCAAAAACAAGAAGTTTAAGGTTGCCCGGCCGGTTGCGCAGAGATGGCGCTGAGGTCTTGCCGCTTGAAGATAGCGTCGCTGCCTGATTCCTGGCGAATTGAATCCAGTGTGCGCTTGGCGGCGGCGTAGTGTGGCGCCGCATCGGCGCTCCCGCTTCCCGAAAGCTCCAGAGTCCGCCCGAGCAAAAAGTGGCTCCGAGCCACCAGAACCTGCAGCCCCAGCCTTTCGCTTGTGCTGAGTGAAGTTTCCAGTTCCTTCTTAGCCGCAGGATACTGGCGCGCGTTCAGAAGAGCTTCTCCCAAGGCAAGAGTGGCCGCCGTTGAGATGTTCTTCAGCCCGGCAGCATCGGCATCTTGAACCAACGCCTTTAGTGGAGCGATCGCCGCCTGGTTGTGCTTCTTCTCAACAGCGCATTTTGCCGAGTTGTATTTCGACAGCAGCGCCACATCCTTCTCCACATCTACCGAGCTTGCCGCAATGGCCTGCGAGAATAGGTTTGCGGCGGACTTAAGGTCGCCTCGATAATAGAAGGTGTTGCCCTGAAAATTCAGGATCTGCGCAACCAGCGTCTTGTTCTGCAATTCCTTGGCGAGGCTCATTGCCTCGGTTAGATTCTTCTGCGCCTCATCGTAACGTCCCAATTGACTGAGCGAGTTTCCGTATCCGCTCAAAATTTCCGCCATCCAGAAACTGCGGTCCTGCAATTCGCGGAACGTCTTAAGAGCCTCCTCCTTCGATTTGAGCGCGGCACCGTACCGGCCTTGATACTCAAAGATCGTACCCATGCTGTACGACTGAATCGCGGCCCCGCTCTTGTCGCCGGAGCTGCGAAAGAGCTCAAGTGCCTTGAGGTGGTAGTCCAGGCTTTGCCCATAATCGCCGGCCTTCAATGAAGCCTCTCCAAGGTTGTGAAGGCTTTCTCCAATCTGGCTGGGGACGTTGGCCTTCTTGCGGAGCTCCAGCGCCCGCTCATAATAGGTGAGAGCATCGCTGGACTGGCCTTTCGCAAGATAGACATTCCCGATATTGTTCAGGCAGAAAGCCTGTTGGTTCTCGTCGCCTACATCGCGCTGGATTTGCAAGGATTCCTTGTAGGCCTTCAGCGCTTCCTCATGCCGGCTGCGCTCCGTATACAGCTGGCCAAGATTAATCAGCGTGACGCCAAGTCCCTTCTTGTCGCCAATTTCTCGCTGTAACTTCACAGCCTCCAGGTAACTCTTATAGGCCTCCTCCGGCTTCCCAAGGCTGGCCTGTACGCGGGCAATATTGCCCAGCGTTAACGCGACTCCCGGCTTCTGGCCCAGGCTTCGCTTGATAGCTAATGATTCGTTGTAGTTTCGCATCGCGTCGTCCGGCTTATTCAGCTGTTCGTAGGCGGCGCCGATCGCATTCAGGATGGTTGCTTTACCGTCGGCGTTTTCAAGCTGTATGGCCAGCGTCAAGCCGCGGTTGAGGTAATCCAACGAGCCTTGCGGGTTGCCGCTTTTGATTTCCACTCTGCCAGCAGCCAGCAGGGCGTCCACGTGTTTCGGATCGGTCGCCAGCACCTTCGCAATTTCCGCCCGGGCTTTGTCGAACCCCCCGGTCGATTCGTAGAGTCCGCCAAGATGGAAGTGGACATCCACATCATCGGGCGAAACCTTTTCCAGATTCTCGTAAGACTCGATCGCTTTGCGGTAGTCATTCGAAATTTCCGCGAAGTCTGCTTGAATCAAATATCGTTCCGGTGCCGGAAGCTTGTCGCTCAAATCCACGGCTTTCCGGGAAAATTGCTGAGCCTTATCATCATTTCTGAGATTGCTATAAGTCTGCGCCAGTTTGGAATAAGCCAACGCGAACCCGGGATCCTCCTGGACCGAAGCCTCAAAACGCTTTGCGGCTTCGAGATGATTTCCCTGGCGCGTCAATTGAACCCCTTCATTGTAGCTCCGCAGGGCCTGCAACGAATTGGAAGATGGCTGAAACGATTTGGATCGCAATTCCTGCAGCACATCGGAGGACAGGGAAAGGTTCTGCTGGATGGACACCGCGAGCTGCGCAATCGTGGGCAGCAGTGCTTTTTCGTTCGGTGCCTCCGCTTTCACGGGAATCGTACGCTGATGCTTCAGGTCACGAACCGTGGCGTCGATACGGATCTGATCGCCGAATTTCGCGTATTGTCCCCAAACCAACGTGTCGGCATTGCTGAACTCCGCAATGCGTCCCATCGTTGTGGGATCGATGGTCGTGCCAGGCGAGATCTGCAAGTCCGACAGCACTTGATGCAGGCGGTCGGGAGGGATCGTGCGCAAGTGTGCGGACTGGCCGACGTCCGTGCTCAATATGTCGGCCAGGCTCGCTCCCAGCCAATCGAGTCGAGCATCCCCCGAGCCATTGCGGAACGGCAAAATCGCCAACGATACCTCCGGCCCGGCCGTTGCCTTGCTCCCTTTGGACGTGAGCTTGCCACTGAACGCCCATCCTCCGATCGCTACGGCTGTAACCAGCGCACCTGCGGCGATCCACTTCCAAGATAACGCGCGTTGGGGGGCTGGAGCCGCGGCCAGCGCCGCTGCGGACATCGCCACGGAAGCCGCAACCGGACGATTTCCACGCCATGCGTCGAGATCGGCCACAATTTCCTGCGCGCTCTGATAGCGCGAATTCAGATCGCGCTCCAGGCACTTGCTCACAATGTCGCTTAATACTTTAGGGATGGACGGATCAAGCTCCGAAACCGGCAGCGCCCGCTCCTGGTTCCTCTTGAGCAAACTCGCCACTGCCGTGTCCGCTTTGTACGGAACCTTGCCCGTCAACAGTTCGTAGAAAATCAGCCCCACGGTAAACAGATCGGACCGGCCATCGAGATGACCTCCGATTGCCTGCTCCGGCGACATGTACTCAAGCGTCCCCAGAAGCGCTCCGGATTGCGTCATGCCGCCCGTTTCAAGTGACCGCGCCAACCCAAAATCCATCACCAGGATCCGTCCTTGCTTGTCCTGCATGATGTTTTGCGGCTTCAAATCCCGGTGGATGACGCCGACACCGTGCGCCGCTTCCAGGGCCAAACACACCTGCCTGATGATCTCCGCGGCTTGTTCGGGCGGAAGCTTGCCGTTGTCCAGCAGAAGCTTGCGCACATCGCATCCTTCGACAAACTCCATGGTGATAAATTTCACACCATCGACTTCAGACAAGTCGTAGATGCGAATCACGTTTCGGTGGGTCACTTGCCGCGCCGTCAACAATTCCTGCTTGAATCGCGCAAGAATCATCGGGTTCGCCGCCATCTCGGATCGAATCAGCTTCAGCGCGACAAAATGTTCCACTTCCCGGTCGAGCGCCTTGTAAACCGTGCCCATGCCTCCCTCGCCGAGCAAGGCCAGAATCTCAAATCGCCCGCCGAGCACGTCCCCCGGTTGAAGTTGATTCCGTTTTGAGAAGATAGTTGAATGCCGCAGCTTGCCCCCGACTGGCGTCGGGGAATTATCCACAAATGTCACATCGCCTGGCGCGCCGGCATTCGAATCGATCGACGATGGCGTGGGTTTTCCCGCAGATTTTGCAGCTTTCTCCTCGCGCGGGAAATCGCTCTCGGAGCTATCACCCTTGGCTGGGGCGCGAAGCCCCGCCGGTCCATCTACACCGGCACCTTCGGGGCTGGCCTTCTTGAGTTTGGGGTCTTCCATACAATTACTAGATACTGACTTGACGGAAATCGTACCTCGCAGAGAGGAAGTCGCAACGTGTTTCAGTGAAGTATATACCGACGATGACTTCGGACTATATTCCCATTTCGAAACAATCACGGGCCCGCCAGTCCGCAGCACGTGGGCGCTTTCCACCTTGATTGCGGAAAGTTGCAACACATGGGTCGCGACGGGAAGTGAGCGGCGAGCTCGCGCCTTGTTGCGTTGTTAGTGGTCTAGCTTCATACGGCGCTGGGTCTGCTCCCAGTGACACAGGTCATTTCTTCTTCAGCTCCGCGGTCCAGTTTTTGATGACATTTAGAGGCAGGGTACTCGCGTCCGGGGCGGCACTCCCGATGAAGCGCTGGCCATCTTTTGGACCAACATCGAAGACTGTATGAATGCGACCGGTGAGGAAAGGCGAACGAAACAGTTGGTGTACTCCTTCAACCGTAATACTTCCAGCGGATTCTCGGATAGAAGCGACCATCAGATTCCCGGCCGCGGTGACGAAATAGAGCATCCTTCGTGGCGCGCGTGCTGCCCCTTGCCAACGGAAAAGGTCTTGCCGCAGTCCGCTCGCACAAATATCATCGCTGGCGCCTTCTGAAGCGAGGTGAACCATGAAGCGATTCGCGGGAATACGATTTGGACTGATTGGCGTCGTGATGGGAATTGCGCTCTGCGCGCAAACCGTCGTCGCGCAAGAATGGTCGCAGCCTTGGGCGCGCGAGCGCATCGCAAAATCGCCGCGCCACAGCGAGTGGGTCACGGTAAAGCACGACGGCCGAAATGTGGAGACTCTCGTCGTCTACCCCGAATCGAAAGAGAAGCGGCCCGTGGTGCTGGTGATTC
>QHYO01000316.1 GCA_003224135.1 Acidobacteriota bacterium
GTTTATTTTCTCCTTGCTGCCCTGTACTGGAATGCCTGGCGTCATCGGGAATCGCTCGCGCTCAATGGTCTAGAACGCTTGCTTACCGTTTCTTCCATCGTCGACGCGCTGGGACTCGCGGCCATCGGCCTCATCGCCTGTCTCGCCAGCCTTGTCCTACCATCCGCATGGTCCGGGTTCTCCGGCTACCTCTACTTCCTCATTGCCCCCTGGAAAACGCTCAATGGCATGTATTTTGGCCGCAAAGCGCGCACGCTACGCAAGCTTGTCGCCGCCCCAAATCTGTAATAGACCTCGACCCGCGAAGGTCGGTCATTTCGAATTTCGAGCTTTTGAATTCCGAATCCCTTTCTTCAACTCCGCTCTTCCTGTAACATCTCCCCTGAAATCATCACTTCTCTCGCAATGGAGCCTCTCCATGTATTGCTCGAAATGCGGCAGCACGATCGCGTCGAATACTGCCTTTTGCCCGGTCTGCGGAGCCGCCGTTCAACCGGCTGTCGCTCTAGCGCCCGCGGGCGCGCCCGCCGGCACAATCACTGCGCCGATTGCTGCTGGAGAAACTTCGCCTCACTGGATTCCTCCCGTCACGCGTACCTACGGGGGCTTCTGGCTTCGCTTCGTCGCTCACATGATCGACGGTTTTCTTCTCGGTGTCGTCGCGCTCGCGGTGTTGCTTCCGCTTTTCATTCTTACTGGACTCGGCGCAACTCTCCATGGACTCAACAGAGATAACCCGCCTGATCCGGCCATCGTCGCCGCGTTGGCTTCCTCCATTGGTCTTTTGATCGGGGGCAGCCTGATTCTGGGCTGGCTTTATAGCGGCTACTTCGAAAGCTCCGAATGGCAAGGCACTGTCGGAAAGAAAGTGATGAACCTCGTCGTGACCGACCTTCAGGGAAATCGCATTTCCTTCGCTCGTGCCTCAGGCCGCTATTTCGCTAAACTGATCTCCGGCCTTATCCCTTTTGGCATCGGCTATATCCTGGCCGGCATCACGGAAAAAAAGCAGGCTCTCCACGACATGATCGCCGGTTGCCTCGTCCTCCGATCCTGAGCAATCTGACCAATCGGAGACGGTGACACTAGACAAAGAAAAAAGCTGACCCGCGCAATCGAATCACCTGAAACGTAAGTCAGAACCGAGCCTGGACGAAACTCTCTAAAAACGCGCCAGTCCCTAAACAGCAGGGCGTCGCAACAAGGGCTTCCGCACAGGCGGCGGAATCATCGTCGCCATCTTGCGGATCATCGCCAGCACCAGCCGCTTGTCTCCGTCCGAAAGCGTCGAACTGTAGCGCTTGATCTCCACCAGAAAGCGAATCTCGTCCTGCGAAAGCTCACCCAACATCTTCTGGGTCTCTTTGTCCCGCGGCGTTTCCGTTCCTGGGAAAAAGTCGGCCAGCGAAATGTCCATGGCCTCGGCAATCTTCGCCAGCGTTTCAAGAGATGGCACTGTGTGCCCGTTCTCCACACGCGACAGGTAGCAGCGCAGCAGCCCCGTACGACGTTCGATGTCGCCTTGCGACAACCCGCGCTGGCCACGATATGTCTTGATGACTTCCCCGATGTTTACTTGCGGCTTTTCCTTTGGCATCGTTCCCTCACTTGAGCCCATCCCGGGCTCTTTGTACGAGGGGGTAGCTTAGTCACTAACAGTAGAAGTGGCAAGGAGGAATTCCGGGAATTGTCCCGAATGTGCTTCCTAAGAAACAATACCCGGCAAACGGTTCCGCGGCCTGCAACGCAACGTCCGCAACGGCTTCTGAGCGTAGAAGTTAGGGACTAGCGGCTTGTCGGTGACACGGTCGCCGGCTGCTGCAGGCGGAATTCCAGCAACGTTTCGCTGGGCACTTTTACTTGCTGCCCTTTGGTGAGCACCTGCACACCAGCGCCAGCGCCGCCGCCCGCTGCCGCACCAATCGCAGCGTCCTTACCGCCGCCCGCGATTCCGCCAATGATCGCTCCCACGATCGCGCCGCCGCCAACTTTCTTCGCGCTGTCCGAGCCTCGGCTCTTTCCCTGCAGGTTGTAGTCGCTGCTCACCAGTGAGTAGTCTCTGCCGTCGATCATTAGCCTCGTCAGTTCAAGTTGCAGCTCCGATTTCCCGGAGAATTTGCCGCCCTGGTCCGCGCTCGCCAGCCTGCCGTAAACGTCGGAGCCCTTGCGGGCCACAAGAATGCCGTTCACGTTCAAGTCCGTCTCAAGGCTCGCGTGAAAGATATCGCCCACGTGATTCTTTGACGAGTCGACCGTGTCGATCATGCGCACCAGCAGCGGTTGACCTGCAGGCAGCGTAATGTCTCCGCCACTGTTAGTGGCGTTATTGGCCGACGGTGGCGGTGCGGACTCCGCTGCGGGCGGCGCGCCCTGGTCGGGCGGAGGGTTATCCGCAGGTGCGGCCGCGGGCGGTGGCGGCGCGGTCTCGGGTACGCGCCCGCTCGACCCGCGTGTGAACGTCAAGGCCACAATATCGTGCGTCGGGAATGTCTGGACGTCGCCATTTACCTCAAAACGCAAGACAGCCTGCGTTCCGCCGAGGTATTTCCCTTGCAGCACTCGGCCATCCTTCAATTCCAACGTGTCGGCGAAGCCTAGTCCGGCGAAAACCAGTGCAACACCGGCCATCACCATAAGTCTGGAAAAATTCCGCATCTTCATTTCCCCTCGCCTCCCGGATGAACCTTTTGAGCTCTACCCGCTGCCCCACACTTACACGTTACCCTGAAGGCTTGGATGTGCCTGAACCCCTGTCAGGTTGCGCGCGTCAGCCGCTTACTCCGTCGCTTCGTAAAGACTCTTGGACACGTCCGCCATCAGCGCGGAGCTTTCCTTTATGTCGACCAGGCCGCGCACAAGAATTACCAAAATAAAAGGCCGCTTCGCAAACACAATCGCAGCGTCGTGATGAATCTTGGTAATCTCGCCCGTTTTGTGCGCCACCGGAGTGCCCTGGGGCAAACCTGCCGGGATGCCCTCGTTGAATTTTTGGCGCTCTAGAACAGCAATCATTTCTTTACAGCTTTCGGCGTCGACTGCCTTGCCTTCGGCAATCGCCTGCAGCAGAATCGCCAGGCCGCGCGCGGTGGTCGTATTGTTCAACCCTTTTTCGTAAGCCTTGTCGTCTTCCACACCGCGCAAGACATTCACGCCGTCTGCCCCAAGCGCGTGCACCGTGGCGCGAATATTCTCAACGCCGAGTTTTTCGATCAACAGATTTGTCGCGAAATTGCTGCTCACCGTAATCATCAATTCGCAAAGCTGGCGAACAGTACGCGTTTGCCCTTCGGCTTTGTACAGATCCAGTTCGGAATCGTCCTTCGCGCTCAACGTGTAGATGGAGCCATCGACGATACTGTGGAATTCATTTTTGATCGTCAGCGGATCGTCCAGCTTCAGCTTACCCTGATTGACCTGATGAAAAAGTTCGATCATCACGGGAATCTTCATGGTGCTTGCGGCGTGAAAAACGTCTTCGGCTCGTGAGCTCCATACGGATTTTCCGTCGAGTGTTTTGAAATACACCCCAACGTCCGCTCCGCTCTTCGCAATTCTGGTCACAATCGCCGATTCAGCTGAGGTCAGTTTTGTGTCTTGCGCAGCGGCTGAACCGCACAGAGTAAGGCACACGAGAAGCAAGGAGAAAGCCTGCGCGGGCCTGGAAAATTCACTTCGAAAACGCAGAGTAATCATCCGGCGAATTGTGCATTACACCGCCACGCATTGCAATCTTGAAGGTGCGACCGGCAGCCACTGAATCGTCAGTGAGCAGTTCCCTGCTGCTGCGGCACTTCACCCGCGGCGATATTGAAACCGCTGACTTGGATTACCGGGTGCGCACCGTGCAAATCGCCGCTTTCGTAAGAAGCCGAGAGAATGCGTTCTTCCCCGGGTAGTAACGAAAAATAGTTGTCGTCCCAGAACACGGGAACCACATCCATATCGTCTTTTCTGTTCGCGAGCCGCAGACGAATCTGAAACGCGACGCTCGACGAAGCGTTCTTCACGCGTACATGCGCTTTGCCTTTCGAAGTTTCTGGCTTTTTCTCGACCAGCGCACTTGCCTGTAATTTGACCTGCGGCAGCGAAGCCAGTCCGGTCAGATCGCCGAATTCAGCTTGCGGAGTGTAGACGGTGTCCTGTTTGTGAGCCCAATCGAGTGTGTCAGGCTTTGCCGAAAGCCAATAGAAATTGTCGCTCACACTTTTTCCGCGCGCATCGCGCAAGTCCAGCTTCACGAAAAACGTCATCGTCAGTCGATCAGGTTTCGGCAAATCGAACGCCTTCACCGCTCCATCTGCCGGAACATCGATGGATTCTTCCTTATCGGCAAGGAGCTTTGCATCAAGCGAATAAATTCGTGCGCGAACTTTCATTCCCTTGCGTTCCTGGTAGGTGTCATTCACAACCGCCACACTTTGATCGTCGTAGCCATACTGCACGTGAAGCGGCTCCATTGCTTTCTTTGCGCCAAAATATCCGCCGCCCGGCACAAGGTAGTAGTCATACAAATGCCAGATCAGGGATGGCCATGCGTTGTTCAGCATCCACTGAATTACGCCGGTCGAAACATACTTGTTGCGGCCATAACTTTCGAACATCGCGCGTTCGCCGTCATAAGCAACCGCCTGTGCTTTGCGCTCATAATCTTCGAGCGAAGTTGCAGTTC
>QHYO01000317.1 GCA_003224135.1 Acidobacteriota bacterium
GATAACGACGGCTGGCCCGATATCTTTTTCGTGAATGGAACGACGCTGACGGGATTCCCCGCTGAAAGCGCTCCCACCAACCATCTATATCACAATAATCATGATGGAACTTTCACTGACGTGACGGCGAGTGCAGGTCTCTCTGCGACAGACTGGGGCCAGGGCGTATGTGTAGGAGACTATGACAACGACGGCTGGGAAGATCTTTACGTCACCTATTACGGAAAAAACAGGCTTTATCACAATGTCGGGGGCAGATTCGAAGAAGTGGGAGGGAGAGCTGGCGTGGCAGGCAACGGGAAGGCCTGGGGCAGCGGCTGTGCTTTCGTGGATTACGACCGAGACGGCTACTTGGACCTCATAGTTGCGAACTATGCGGACTTCGACCTTCTCCATCCACCGGCGCCCGGAAAATATCCGACGTGCCTGTGGAAGGGTATCGCCGTCTTCTGCGGACCACGAGGCCTGCCCGCAAGCAAGAATATTCTCTACCGCAATTCGGGGAATGGCCACTTTCAGGACGTAACCGCCTCTTCTCACATTGACCGCACTATGGGCCACTTTTGCTTCAGCGTTTCGTCGTTTGATTATGATGATGACGGCTGGCCGGATATCTACATAGCTTGCGACAGCGCTCCCAGCATTCTTTATCACAATAATCAAGACGGAACGTTCACAGACGTAGGCATCCTATCGGGCGTAGCCTACAACGCCGACGGTCGCGAGCAGGCAGGCATGGGCTCTACCGTTGGCGATTATGATGGTGACGGACGCCTCGATCTGTTCCGCACAAACTTTTCCGACGACACTTCGACGCTTTATCATAACAACGGAGACGGGACCTTCACCGACGTCACGTATCGAGCTGGACTTGGCGCGCACACCCAGTACCTTGGCTGGGGCACTATGTTTTTCGATTTCGATAACGATGGTTGGCCAGACCTCCTGCTCGTGAACGGTCATGTCTATCCCGAGGTCGATGGCCTCAAGGTAGGGATCGATTACAATGAACCGAAGTTGCTGTATCACAATCGCGGTGACGGAACCTTCGCAGACGTCTCCCAGGTTGCAGGGCCAGGGATCACGGTACCTACACCCGCCAGAGGTTTGAGCGTGGGCGACTTGTGGAATGACGGGCGGATGTCCGCCGTGATTGTGAACCGAAATGCACTCCCTAACCTGCTTGTAAATCAAAAGAAGTATCCGAACCATTGGATTGACGTCAGGACGGTTGGGACGCGCTCCAACCGCAGCGGGATAGGGGCTCGCGTTTCAGTGAGAACACCGTTGAGGCGGCAGATCGGTGAAGTATGCAGTGGTTCGAGTTATATTTCCAACAATGATATGCGTGTCCACTTTGGATTGGGCTCGGAGAACGAGATTCGATTCATCGAGGTACGCTGGCCCAGCGGGCTCGTGGAGCTCTTCCGGGATGTGACGGCGGACACCGTGATGACGGCCAAAGAGGGGACTGGCGAACCGGTCAGAGCGGACGTCGGAAGCTCGACCAAACCAAATTAGGACGATCAGGGAAATTCCGTGGCAAAGATCCATTTACGGCGCGCAAACATTGCAATGAGACTGATAGTGCTGAGCGCGTTTGTTGTGCCTTGGGCCGCGGTCGCATGCAGTCAGAACGAGTACGACGCACTCGCCACAGCTCGTTCTCTTCTCCAGCAGGGAAAGAACGACGCGGCCATCGCCTGGCTGAAGAACGTTGCGGCGGCACATCCGGAGTTCAAGGGCGTAAATCACGAACTGGGCGTAGCCTATTATCGTGAAGGAGAATACCTGACGGCGAGCGACTATCTGCAAAACGCCTGGGACGAGAATGAAGACGATCGCGATGCTGCGCAGCTACTCGGATTGTCCTATTACTTCAGCGGGAGACCGATCGAAGCAATTCCGGCGCTGGAAAAGGTTCGCTCTTGGCGACCCAACGCAAATATTGATGCGATGTACATTCTCGGGATCGCCTACGCGTTGGCCGAGCGCCACGCGGAGGCGCGCGGAATGTTCGCACAACTGTATGGAGTAAGCTCCGACTCGGCATCCGCTCATCTGTTAATGGCCCGCATGCTGCTTCGACTAGGGTTTGACCCTCTCGCGGAGAGCGAGGTCAAAGCAGCCCTTCTGATTTCTCCGCAACTGCCGGTGGCGCATCTCACGCTCGGAGAGCTGAGCCTTTACGGAGGCAACTATCGAAGGGCTGTTCAGGAATTCGAGGAGGAGTTGGCGCTAAACCCAACGTGCGCTCTCGCCCTAACACATTTGGGCGAGGTGTACTGGCGGCTGGATCGGGACGAGGATTCGTATAAGGTTCTGCGGCGTTCCATAAACCTGGACTCGACGGCTGCAGAGTCGTACGTTGTTTTAGGAAAAGTATTGATTCGGAAAGGGCAAGTCGCACTCGCAGAGCAGAACCTACGTCACGCCGTCGATGTTGATGCCAACAATTACACCGCTCATTATATTCTTGGCCAACTTTACCGAGACCAAGGCAAATTGGAGGCCGCACAGCGCGAAATGACAGCCGCCGCACGGATTCAGCAGGTGCAAGGAGCCAGCGCCGGCCGCAACTGAGACGGTAAGGCGCTGCCGATCCGGCTAGTTAGCAGCGCGTTTTTTTCCAGCATTAGCCAACTCAGATTCAATTACTCGTTCGAAGACGGAGTCTGC
>QHYO01000318.1 GCA_003224135.1 Acidobacteriota bacterium
CGAGATTTTCGTTGATCATCTCGCGCAACTCCGTTCCCGCATACACCTGTTCGGGGTTCGGTCCGTCGTCGGCAAACCGTTCGCTCGCCGGCAATTCGTCTTCACGCGGCGATTCGTCAAGCGAAACCGCCGGGCGAGACTTGGCACTGCGCCGCCGCATCAACGCGGCGTTGATCACGATGCGCGTAAGCCACGTTGAAAATTGCGAGCGCCCTTCGAATCGCTTCAAGTTGCGGTACGCGGAAAGCAGCCCGTCCTGCAAGGCGTCTTCCGCGTCTTCAGCATTGCCAAGCACGCGAAGCGCGGTCTGGAACAAGGGACGCTGGTACCGCCGAAATAATGCCTCGACGGCTTGCGAGTCGCCCCGTTGCCCCGCGCGAATCAATTTTGCTTCATTCAGCTCTGTTCCCACTGCCACTTGCGTCGCCATTGTCGCCCCCATTTAAAATACGAAACTCGCTTCAAAATAGTTACGCGCCGCTTGCGAACTTTCTCTTTTTCTCATCGTTGCTTAGACGTTCTCGTCGGCTTAACGTCGTCTTTTCGTCGTCATCTTTCGCCTCAGTGCACCGGCGCGTTCACTCCCTTAGGCGGCCTTTTCAGCAGCATCAAAACCGGGATCACCACGAAAAACACGATCCCCAGCATGTGAAAGTTATCGATAAAGGCCATCATGGCCGCCTGGCGCTGCACAGTGTCGTAAACCATTCCAGTGGCCTGCGATGCAGAGTGGTAAGCGCTTGAGCCCGCCAGCAATAATTTCGACTGCGTACCTGAAATCATGTTGTGATACGCAAGGTTTAGCGCGTTCACGCGCTCCATCAACTGCGACTGATGAAATTGCGTGCGACGCTGCAACATCGTCGTGACCGTCGCAATTCCCACACTCGCGCCGATATTCCGCGCCAGGTTGATGATTCCGGTTCCCATGTTCGTTTTTTCTTTCGGCACGAACGAAAACGCCGATACATTGATCGGAATAAACAAGAAGGCCAGCCCGAAGCTCTGCATCATTCGCGCCAGCACCGCGTGTTTGTAATCAATTTGTAAATTCCATCCGGCCATGACAAAAAGTGACAGCGCCGAAATGGTGCAGCCAAACGCGATTAGGTATTTTGTATTGACGCGCGATATTAGAATTCCGACCACCGGCATCATGAACATAATCACCGCGCCACCCGGCGAGAGCGCCAGTCCGGCAAGTTCCGCTGTATAGCCCATCATTTGCTGCAAAAACTGGGGAATCAGCACGGTGCTCGCATACAGCACAAACCCCAGGAAAAACATCGCCAGCGTCGCCACCGCAAAGTTCCTGTCCTTTAACATCCGTATATCCACGACCGGATGCTCCTCCCGCAATTCCCAAATGATTCCCGCAATAATTCCGATCACCATCAATACGAAGAACACCTGAATGAATCCGCTCGAAAGCCAGTCCTCCCGCTCGCCTTTATCGAGAATGATCTGCATGCTCCCGAGTCCCAGGCTGATCAGCCCGATGCCGATATAATCGATGCGGAAGCCCTCTTTCACCTTGGCGCGTTTCATGTACGGCGGATCGCTCACGAGAAGGGAGGTCAAAACCAGCGATAAAATTCCCACCGGCACGTTGATGTAGAAAATCCAACGCCACGAAAAATTGTCGGTGATCCATCCGCCCAGCCACGGTCCAATCGTCGGCGCCACGACCACTGCCACGCCGTAGACCGCGAATGCCATGCCGCGCTTTTCCAGCGGGAACGTGTCATTCAAAATCGCCTGTTCGCTCGGTTGCAATCCCCCGCCGCCGACTCCTTGAAGAATTCTGAAAAGCACTAGGACGCCGAGGCTCGGCGCCAGCCCGCACAAAAACGAACTCACCGTAAACAGCGCCACGCAAGACATGTAGAACCGTTTGCGTCCAATCAGGCCTGAGATCCAGCCCGAAAGCGGCAACACGATTGCATTGGACACCAGATACGAAGTGAGCACCCACGTCGATTCATCCGCGCCGGCCGACAAATTTCCGGAAATGTGCGGCAGCGCAACGTTAGCGATGGAAGTGTCCAGCACCTCCATAAACGTTGCCAGCGTGACAGTAACCGCGATCACCCACGGGTTGATCGAGCCGTCCGGCATCCGCAGTTTCGATAGGAACCTGTCTTTCACCTTGCGCCTCGAAATCCTTTCACTCTCAACTCCACATCTGGTTCAAAACGCGTGCCCCACCGCCGTGCAGAATTGCCAGGCGAGCCTTACTTTGTAATTGCGGTCGCCACCACGTTCATTCCCGGCCGCAAGATCGCCTGATCTTGAGGAATCGGATCGAGCACGATTTTTACCGGCACGCGCTGAACGACCTTCACGTAATTCCCCGTGGCGTTTTCCGGTGGCAGCAGGCTCAGCACCGCGCCCGTGGCTCCCGCGATCGAATCAATGTGCCCGCTGAACGTTGTTCCGTATGTGTCCACCTTCACTTCCGCCTTTTGTCCCGCCTTCATCGAGCGAAGTTGCGTCTCCTTAAAATTTGCCGTAACCCAAACGTCTTGTAGCGGCACGACAACCATCAAGCCTTGCCCCTGCTGCACGATTTGTCCGACTTCCACCTGTTTGTGCGTCACGACGCCATCCACCGGCGCAACAACCGTCGTGTATTCAAGATTGAGCTGCGCTGCTTCAAGCCCTGCACGCGCTTGCTGCACCTTCGCGATTTTTCCCCGAGCGTCCGCCTGACGCATCACAACTTGTTTCGTGTCGGCCTTAGCGGAGACGATGCCGGCTTGCGCCTGCTGTACATGGGCTCTCGCCGCATCAAGTTGCGCCTTCGCGATCTCGACGCCGCGTTCCGCTTGCACGAGCTTTTCCTGGTCCGCTTTCAACGCACTCGCGGTTGCGTCGGCATTCGCTTTTGCGGCGTCATACTGCTGCTTGGAAATTTCACCCTTCTGCATCAGCGGCGTGTAGCGTTCCAAATCCGCTTGCCCGAGCAGGGCGTTGGCTTTGCTCTTCTCCACGTTTGCCTGCGCCCAAGCGAGGTCGGCCTGCGAACCGGCGAGTTGCGCGTCCGCACTAGACGTTCCACTCTGCGTGTTCAATTGCGTTCTCGGCACATCAATGCCTGCGGACTGAGCGTCGGTTTCCGCCAACGCCAGTTGCGCCTTCGCCTGATCCAACGCAGCTTGATAGTCCCGCGGATCGAGCTTCACCAGTACCTGCCCGGCCTTTACTTGCTGGTTGTCATTCACCAGAACTTCGCCGACCCGCCCGTACACTTTCGACGAAATCTGCGTAATGTGTCCGTCGACCTGAGCGTCGTCCGTGCTTTCGCGGTTCCGGTAAAAAAGAAACAAGCCGACGATCACAGCCAGCAGCACGATGCCGCCCCCGAACAGCATTCCCCTGGTCTTCGGATTTGCCAGCCCCTTTGGCGGTGGCTCGAGCTTCAGCTCTTCTGTCGAAGGCTTTACCCTCGACGCGTTCTCTAAGCCGACTTCGATCTCAATGCTCATTCCCCGGTCCTCTCCTGGATTCAGGCTCTGTCACTTCGCATAAACTTTTTCCATCTGCCCGATCGATCGCGCATAATCGGCGCGCCCCTGATTGAATCGATATAGCGCCGTTTGCAACCCCTGCTTTAAATCGATCGCGCGCTTGGTCGACTTCTTCCCTTGCAAGCTGGATTCCCAGCGTCGCTACTTCCACCTGATTTCGCGCGGACTTCAAGTTGAGCAGTGCCGTCTTCACGTCCAGTGAAATTTGGTTTCTCAAATCGGATTTTTGCTGGTCCAGAACTTTCAGCTGCAAATCCGCTCTCACGATTTCCGCGTGCGTGCGGCCGCCGGTGAAAATCGGCACGTCGAGCGAAGCCTGGTAGTTGTAAACGGGAATCCCGTTGTTCAGCCTCGTGCCCTCATAAGCCCAATTCCCGTCCACGCGCAAAGTCGGCAAGCGCAAATCCTGCGAAGCTTTTTTGTCGTGCTGCGCCGCCTTTACCTGCGAATCGAGGGCCTTCCATTCCTGCCGCGCAGCCAGCGCTTCGTCCATGCTCGCGTTCACGTCGGCTTGCGGCGTGTCAAAGAAGCTCAGCGAATCCGCGAGCGTAATCTCCTGGTGCGGGTCCAGGTTCAGCAAACGGCTGAGCGCATACAAAGACGAGTCACGGTCAGTTTGCGCCACCAGCAGAGCCTGCTTTTCGTTCTGCAACTCCACGTTCGCGCGAAGCGTGTCAATGCCGGTCCCGACCCCCTCTTTTTGCAGATCCGCGGCCTGATCGTAAAGTGCCTGCGCCAGATCCACTCGCGATTGCGAAGCTTCGACTGTCGCCATCGCTCGCAACGTCCCGATGTACTGCGATACCACGAGCAGAATCACTTGCTCTCGCGTGGAAAGGCTGGTCGCCTTGCTGGCATTTGCTTGTTCCCTGGCTGAGCGGTAGCGATTCCACAACGTCAAATCAAATAGCGGCGTTCCGAAGGTTGGTCCCGCATTGAATATGTTGAGCGGCCCCACATGTCCCGGAATTCCCGGAAACGGAATCGCTCCGCCCAACTGCTCTTGAAGGTTGATGCGACGAACCGCATCGGAAACGCTCAAGTCCGCATTCGGCAGCAATGCCGCTCTCGCGATGTTCTTCTCCTGCACCGCTTGGGCGGCTTGCAGTACGGCAATTTGTGCTGTCGGGTTTTGTTTAAGCGCCAGGCCCACCGCTTTATCCAAGGTGAGCTTCAGCGGTTGGCTCGCGGCCTGCGTCGCAGCGGGCGCATCTGGCTTGTCCTGGGCACGTACGCCGTTTGCTCCCAGCAACAAGCTCATCAAAATCACGTAGAAAATGATCGGCGTTCCCTTGTTTTCTTTTCCTTCGTCATTGCCCTTGTCGCTTTTGTCTTTGTCGCGCCCAATGATTTCCTTTACGATGGCCTGATTCAGGCATCCCTCAGCCACAAGCTGGCCTCCCTGGCGATGCATCTCCTTCAAAAGCATCTTCCCTGCGGCATCGATGAAGCTGACCCCGCAAAGGTTCACGTAGAACTTTTCCTGGGGCGAAGCCGCCCTGAGCTCTCGCCAGCATTGCTCGAGTGTTGAAACCAGCGGTCCTGCAAGCCGTCCCTCGACACTGAGGACAGTCTTGACTCGTTTTTTTTCCGTCGTAATTCTCAACATGGGTTTTCCAGTGCTGGCCGCATTAGATGCATGCACGGCTCCAAAATGTGCTAATTTCTGTTAATCATGTAAGTATATGTATTTAGGATAGTTAAGTTGTGGCGAGGCTCGCCTAGTTTCACCCAAGTAGACCATATATGGTCAAATAGCTGCGTCTAGGGCACATTGTATATGCCCATATATTGTCTGACTGGTCCTATTTCGTGTCCAAGTAAACGTCCACACGCAGCTCGAACAGCAACTTCTGTCCTAAACTAAACCAGGCTCAATGAGCGCGATTCGCGGGAGCGGATTTGGTCGCTTCCGACGTCACGTCGGTTCTCCCGCCGGGCGCAACGCCGCGCCTTTCCTCGTCTCATTTTTCAACCACCCGTTTTCTCGATACCACGCGATGGTGTCCCGCAGCGTTTCTTCTACGGGACGAAACCGAATACCGAGCGCCTGCTCACTTTTGCGATGGTCAAAGCGCGTGCGGTCACGTTCGCGGGCCATCAACCGAACGGTCGCAAGGCTGATGAGTGCGGGACGTCCGCTGACGCGCGACCAGACTTCATTTGCGGCTCCGATCGCGTAGAGCAGCTGCGTCGGGACACCCCATTGCGGAGCGCGGACTCCGGACAGACGCTCTCATGTTTCGTCCCGCCGCGATGTACCGCTCACCTCTCCGCCCGTGAATCGCAGCAAGCCACATCGCCTCGGCGACGTCGCGCGCGTCGACAACCGAAAATGTCGCCGGCGGCACGCCAGGCAGCCTGCGGTTTAGGAAGTCCAAAATCACCTGTCCCGACGACGTGGGCCCGGCATCGCCCGGCCCCACCATCCATCCCGGAAGCACCATGCATGCCACATCTCCGGATGCATCTCGAGAAAGCCGTCGATTTCGTGATCAGAAAGAATCTTACTGACGTAGTAGTCATCGGCATCCTGAGTGCGGCGACGCATGCTCTCATCGATTAGTTGTCCTCGTTCCCCTGTGATCACAGCCACGGAGCTCGTATGCACGATGCGTCGCACACCGGCGCCGTAGGCCTGCGCGAACAGCTCTGCTGTTCCGCGCACGTTCGCGTCGTAAAGCTCTTTCCAGTGCCGTCCGCCCTTGTAGCCGTCGCGGAAAAACGCCGCGGTGTGGAACACCATGTCATTCCCTTGAAGATGTGCGGCGAACTCGCCGACCTTCGCCATGTCACCGGTCACGATCTCGATGGGGAGATCTCCAAATTGCCTTTCTGCCCTTGTTCGCGAGCGGCTCAGCGCCTTCACGTGCACACCGCGCGACACCAATAGCCGAACCAGGTTATTTCCAAGCAAGCCTGTCGCACCTGTTACGAATGCCGACCGAATCTACGGCAATGAGTTCAAATGAGTCATCGGTTTCTCCCTTGTGTTTCTAGAATTCCGTCCTTCCGCTGAATTCCCGCGTCGTGACGTCCGAAAGTTTTTTCCGCAGGTGCTTCTGCAGTTCCGCGGGACTTACTCCCGGCGCTGCGTTCACCAGGATGTGCAAGCCCCCTTCGTGTGTACGCAGAAACCCGATTCAAAGTAACTGCGCTCTTTAAATCAACGCCGTTAACTAAAGGCCGAAAAAAATTTCCTCCGTCGCATCATTCACTCGCGTCGTATTTTCAGACACTTAGCGCTGCTCATGCCCGCGCTCCTCCGAGCCCATCGATCAGCGTCTCGACCATCGATTTCGCCACCTTCTCGCGCCCCACCCACGGAAACTTCTCATGTGTAATCAGCAGCGAGGTAACGCCATGAATGCCTGCCCAAACGGTTTGGCTCGCGAGTTCCGGGTCCTTCACCTTCAGCTTTCCGGCCGCAATACCGTCATAAACGCAGCGACGTAGAAAATCGAAGGCCTGCATTCCCGGCGAATCCGCTTGCTGAAGCTTTTCTTCTCTCATTCCCTCGGGAATCGGCATCATGAACGTCGCCCGGTAGTGATGCGGGTTTTCCAGCCCGAATTGGATATACGCGAGCAAACCTCGCTGCATCTTTTCGAGCGGCTCTCCCGGCTGCTCATCAATTTTCGTCAACCGCTGGACGAGCCGTGAAAAGGCTTCGGCGCACACCTGTTCAAGTAATTCCGCTTTGTCTTTGAAATAGAGATAAATCGTGGTCGGCGAATATTCGATCTTGTCCGCAATTCGCCGCATCGACACATTTTCGAAACCTTCACGCACAAACAGTTCGCTGGCCGCGTCCAGGATTTCCTGGCGCAGATACCGTTTTTGCCGCGCTCGCCGCTCTCTTACACCCACGTGTGTTCTCTACCCTGGCTTACATTTACTTAACAGTGTTAACTATACGCCCAGGTTTCCTGCTGTCAAGCCTCTTGGCTCTGCTAGACTCAACGGCTGCAGCTTCTACCTGTTTCACTCTATGCTTTTCTTGCAGAAGGTCGTTTGAAACTGTTTTGCTCTAGCCAACCCGCCGATCCTTGCCGTCGAGAGGTCTGACTCCCAAATGCCTTTTTTCCATTTCTCGAACGTTCTAAGACTAACTATCTTCTCACTTTTTATCGCAATGGGCTCAGCGTGCTTCGCACAAGAATCGGAAAAA
>QHYO01000319.1 GCA_003224135.1 Acidobacteriota bacterium
CAACTGGCAATTCCCTTTCGTTTACGGCGTGGACACCGCCTTCACCCGCGCGAACGCCAAAGGCTCCCGCGAAGACGCGCAAGCCGAAATTGGAAAGGATCAAATCTGCGGCGCCCTTCCAAAGAATTTCGATCCCGCCAAATATTCCACCAAGCCCTGGAAAATTTCGCTTCTCGTTCACGACCACTTCAAAGTCAATCTCGGCGGCCGCGCCGTCGAAATTATCTCGACTCCCGGTCACACGCCCGACTCCATCTCGCTCATCGATAGCGCCAACGGTCTCCTCTTCACGGGCGACACGTTCTACCCTGGCGGCAAGATTTGGCTCTACCGCCCGGAAACCGATTTCCCCGCCTACCTAGCTTCTGTCAAGAAACTCGTCGCGCTCGCGCCACAAGTCAAGCTCGTACTCGGGTCGCACAACGTTCCAGTCGCGCAGCCTTCCGTTCTCGCGCAACTAGATGCCGGCATCCGCGCCATTCTCGATGGAAAGGTCCAGCCGCAATCCGTTGACGGCGACCAAGCTACCTATCAGGTCGGCGAGATCTCTTTCCGCCTCCGCCATCCTCTTCCTGCGCTAAAATCCTCTTCCGGGACCAACTGATGTTCGCTCTTCTCGCCAAACCGCTTTTCTGTTCCGCGCTCCTTTTTCTCTCCACCGTACACACTGGAGCTCTGCAATCGCGCATCGAAGACAGAACGCGCAAAGAGGAAAAACCAGAAAAAGCAGGCAAAGGCCCCAAACGCACCGTCTGGAATCTCGATGGCGGGGTTTTCTTCTCCACTGACGGCCACCTCCCGAACGGCTCCTGTTTCCGCCTCTCCGGCCAGCTGACCGCTCCTGATTTTTTCGACGGCCTCCGCCGCGTGGATGCCGCCGACGGCACTACCTACGTGCTCCACGAAAAAGTTGTCACCGTCTACCCGCCTGAGCTTTTCCTTACGCTGCATCTGCTGGATTTTCCCTGCACGTTCGATCTTAAGGAAACTGTCGTCCGCCCGCCGCTCACGCGCGAAATCATGAGCACGCTTCGTCTGAATTTTTACTGGAAGGACGGCATCGCCATGCGCCCCGTCGAGACCAGCAAACGCACCGGAGCCAGCGTAAAGCGCCTCGCGCCATACTCCGCCGATGCCGCCAGCGAACTCGCGCCGCGCTTTGAATGGAATTACGCTTTCACGGTCGGCGGCGAAAACGTGCCCCTGACCAAGGACCTCGTTCTCGTGATCGAAACTGAGGACCACAAAATCGCTGCCCGCGTCGCCGCCCGCCTGTAACGTAAGTTTGCCGTCTCATTTCGGATAGAAGCCGTTCCCCACCGCGCGTTACTGTGTGCGTGTTTCAATGCACTGAAAAATATTTCAGCGCATTCAATTAGAACGGAGACGAGCCAATGCACTGGCTTATAGCAATAATCATCAATCTGGCTTTACTGACGGTGCCCGCGACCGAACCAACCAAAACGGCGCAAGCGTGGGACGCAAAATCAATAACCTGGCAAAAAACCGATGCCGATGGAAGCAAATGGGCAGTGCTTGAAGGGCGGACCGACGTACCAGGCGAAGCGTTCACCTACGCCGCTTTCGTTCCCGCGGGATTTCATGATTTTCACTCGCACGGCAGCGACGCGCGGGTTGCAGTGGTTCAGGGCGTGTTGAAGGTCAGCTTCGGCGAAACACTCGACCTGGCTCACCTCAAATCCTACCCGGTCGGGAGCTTCCTCTACGTTCCAGCGGGTGTGAAGCACACCATGGCGGCGGATGAAGATACGATCATTATTGGCACCGCTATCGGCCCCTGGCACACCGAGCATCCAGAAGGCCACCATCACTAGTACGCGATGACTCGAAACCTTGTAACGCTGATCATCAAGGCGGAGTAAACTCTTCGTGATGAAACGCGGGACGATTTTTCTCCTCCTCCTGGTCGTTGCGCTGGGCTTGCTCGTCGCGGCGGCGGTCAACATTTTGCACGACGGTCTCAGCGCGCGAGCGCAGCCAAGTGCTCTCGAGACCGCAATCGCGCGCACCGCGAGAAAAATGGCCACGCCAGCAAACGCGCACGACACGAAAAATCCGATCCCGGATTCGCCGGAAGTTCAGCGCGAAGCGCGTCTGCACTTCGCCGACCACTGCGCCATTTGCCACGGAAACGACGGCAGGGGTGACACGCAGATTGGCCACGGCCTCTATCCCAAGCCGCCGGACCTCCGAGCCGATGAAACTCAAAAACTTTCAGACGGCGATATTTTCTGGATCATCGAAAATGGCGTGCGCCTCACCGGCATGCCCGCATTCGGTGGCGCAGGCTCAGAACATGGCGACACCGACTCCAGTTGGAAACTTGTGCGCTTTATCCGGCATTTGCCAGCGCTTACCCCGGAAGAACGCCTCGAAATGGAAAAGTACAATCCAAAAGGTCCCGAAGACCGCGAAGAAGAGGAAAAGGAAAAAAATTTCCTGAACGGCTCGCCGGCAAAGCCGTCTCCAAGGCCAGAGCAGCACCATCACTAGTCATCCTGAGTATTCCGGTCCTCAAGGAATCGGGAATCGAAGGATTGCTGGACCTTAGGCTTGCGACCCAGCAGAGCGTTATGAGTTAAAATAATTCCGAGGAGCGAAGAAAATGAAACTCCGTTGGATCGTATTTCTACTCGCAGTTCTCGCTACATTGCCTGCTTTCGCGCACGGCGACAAAAAGCACGTCATTGGAACGATCGAAAAAATCAGCCCGGAATCGGTCACCGTAAAAACCGAGGACGGCAAATCCGTCGACGTGAAACTCGCCGCCACAACCGCGTACGTCACAAAAGATCGCAAGCCCGCCAAATTTTCTGATGTCGCCGTTGGCCAGCGCGTTGTCATTCACGCCACGTCCAAGGGCGCGGACTTAATCGCCGACGAAGTGCAGTACGCTCCGGCAGGGGCCGGGGCGAAATCGGGCGGCTAAGTTAATTTATCGCCACCCGTCGCTGGACCTTTGTCGTTTCGACTACTCGTCCACAAGCTGACAGGAGTGTGTTTTGATCACCAGCCAGACGCGCTTTCCGACCGCGATTTCAAGCGAGCGCAGCGCACCCGGCGTCACGTGAACCACAAACATCGCGCCTGCGCGGACTCGGCACACCACCGTAGAACCGCGAGTTTCGATTGAATCAACCGTTCCCTCCAGAACGTTTCGTGCGCTCAGACCGACCGGTTTCTGCGTCGCTAACAAAATGTCGCCCGCTCGTATCGCCACGCGCACGCGGTCTCCCACCGCCGCATACCCCAGCGGCAATTCGAGTTCCGCCTCCGAACCCGTCAATCGCGCGCGCATAACTCCGTCCGCTTGGCGTAGCTCCAGAACCGCGGCGGTCAAATAGTTTTCAAAACCCGCGGCGTGCGCCAGCCGCTTTGTGCGCGGCGCATCCAGCACAGCGTGCGGAATCCCTTCGGAAACGACGCGCCCCCGATCGATGGCAATCACACGCTCGCCAAGCGCATTCACTTCATCGCGCTGATGCGTCACGTACAAAATCGGAAGCCGGTTCGCGCGGTTCCACGCCCGCAAATCGTCCACGATCGACGATCTTAGTTCCGCGTCCAATCCTTTCAGTGGCTCATCCAGCAACACCGCCCGTGGAGACGGCGCCAACGCTCGCGCAAGCGCCACACGTTGCGCCTCGCCGCCGGAAATTTCTCCCGGCTTGCGCTGCGCCAGATGCGCTACACGGAAGACTTCCAGTAAGTAAAAGACAGCGGCCTTCCGCTCGACCTCGCCCGCGTGCGGCAAGCCAAAGCCCGCGTTCTCTTCGACGGTCATGTGCGGAAACAACGCCGGCGATTGGAATAAATAAGCGATATGTCGTTCCTGTGGAGGAAGAAAAATTCCGGTTGCCGAATCCTGCAGCGCTTTCTCTCCAAGCGTGATGCGCGCATCGCCAGCCTTCAGCAGACCGGAAATGCAGTCCAGCAGTGTGGATTTTCCGGCACCCGAAGGCCCAAACAAAATTGTGATGCCAGCGCCCACCTGAATTTCGACGTCCAGCCTGAATGCGGTGTGATTCTGGCCAGGCCGCGCAAACCGTACGCGTGCTTCAAGCGCGGACGCCGTCATTTCACCGGCCACAGCGACCACACTCGGCGATTTACTGCGTAGATGGAAGCCAACACGGCAAACGAAATCAGAAGCAGCGCCACGGCCATGCGATTCGCCGCGCCGTAATCAA
>QHYO01000323.1 GCA_003224135.1 Acidobacteriota bacterium
AAGCGCAGCAATGCGTGGAGCTGACCAGTACTAATCGCCCGTTCGGCTTAATCATAAAACTTACCCAAACCGTCAATCGCTCTAACAGCGAGTGACTGGGTGAGTTCACTTGTAAAATCCGCAGTACGTTCGGCAAGAGCCGAACTTGTAATGCCAGCCAAATTTCTGTGATCGCGCCGCGGTCACAGAAAAATTTTCTGTTGTCGGCGCGCGGGCTATGCCATACGCGCGTTATGAGTTTCCGGTGGTCATACCGCGAGGGTCACACCCGTTCCCATCCCGAACACGGTAGTTAAGCCTCGCCGGGCCGATGATACTGCACGGGTAACTGTGTGGGAACGTAGGTCACCGCCGGGATTAAATTAGAAAGGCCTCTCAGAATCTTTCTGAAGAGGCCTTTGCTTTTTTGGGGACTCTTGGTTTGCGCGATTCGGCGGTCGATTCAGAGCGCAGGCCGTGATGGTGGCACATCGCTGAAGGTCACAGTTACACCGCGCTCGGAATTGAGCTGCGTTGTGCGAACCAGATCCAACTCATTCAGAGCGCAAATACCGCGATTGCCGCTGGGCAGAAGATAATCCAAGCGATCGCCATCGAGCCAATAATCGGTAACCGCATAAATGGTTTCGTTCCGCAGAGCCAGTAGAGTAAGCGACTTCGAGGCAAAGCGCGATTCGGGCCCCGACGTTGGCTGTGCGGTTTGCGATGTTTTCACAAACCCAGGGTCCACCGAAACAACGTAGTTCGCGTTCACTGCCGCGGACGTTGCGGGAGCGATTTCGCGTGACGGAAATGCTGAAGGCTGGGCAAAATTCTGCGCGTGAGGCGGCCGCCAATCGCGGGAATTATACGTAGCACCAAACTTCGGCACGCTCACATCTTCCATCAAACGCAGCGTAAGCACTTGCTCCCCCTTAAGCGTGGGACGGGGTCCACGGGCAGGCAGCATGATCACTTTCCAAGGCCATAGTGGCGGAAAAACCCATTCGATAACGTCTCGCTTCGCATGGCCATTGCCCTTGATGTCGCCTTGCTTGTCGACATGGTAGCCGCGCGCGGGGACTATTTTCGTGTCCAGCGGAAGCTCTGTATTGGGAAGCGCGATGCGATCGAAAACGATTTTCAAATAACCTTTGCCGATAAAGTGCCCAGGCTCCTTTTCCGCTTCAAGGTGTCCGCCCATGTACGCTCCGCGCGGAAAGACATTGTGACCAAACACCTGCACCGCGGCGAGGTGGCAGAGCACAGGATCGCCCACCTGTGCCGTAGCTGAAGAAAAATTGGGTTCGCTCATGGTGCACCGAAGCAGAGTACCCGCCGGCACAACGGTTTCTTGCGCCCGCACGGTGGGTGAAACGAGCAAAGAGGCAAATCCAAGAAAAATCGGTAAAAGAGAAGCGTTGCGCCGCATGGTATTCCTCCCGGAGCGTGGCTCAGGCAGGACGGACGGACACACACGTAATGCGTGGACTGGACCAGGGCAGGGGAAATCCAAAAGCTACCTGAACCAAAAGACATTCAGCGGGCGGAATTTACTCTCATGCGAAAATCAAAGCAAGAGGGTATTTCGAAAGAGCTCTTGCGACGGGATCGCTCGTGCGGGTGAAATGTTCTGCAAAGACAGTAGCACCATCTGTTTGCGTTAAGGAGACATTGACTCCTTGTCGCGACCGTGGGATAGTCGCTCAATTCCCACGACGAAAGACCATACCAATGAAACTCTACTTAGCCCTTTTCGCGTTTTTGTTGCTTCCTATTTTTTCGTCGGGACAATCCGCGGCGCCTGCGAAGAGCGCTCCGCCACTTGCGACCGTCGACGGCCAGCCGCTTACGGACGAGGACCTTGCTCCGTACGTGCAAAGCCAGCTCAGACCGCTTCGCGAGCAGGAATATCAAATCAAGAAAAAAGCCTTGGATACGTTGATTACGCAACGAGTGCTTGAGGCTGAAGCGAAGAAAAAGGGACTCACCACGGACAAATTGCTTGAGCAGGAAGTTGATGCGAAGGTTGCTGAGCCGACTGATGTGGAGTTGAACGCGATCTACGTCGTGCAGAAGGAGCAAATAAACCGGCCGTTCGAGGAAATAAAAACTCAGCTGCAGCAATCGCTGAAGAAGGCAAAGATTCAACAGGCCCGCCAGGAATATTCTGCGCACTTGCGCGAGCATGCGAAAGTTGCGGTGCTGCTCGGCCCTCCCCGGGTTCAGGTCGGTTTCGACCCCGCACGGGTTCGGGGAAATCCAAAAGCCAAGGTCATGATTGTGGAGTTTTCCGATTTTCAGTGCCCCTATTGCGGCCAAGTGGAAGCTACTCTTAAAAACGTGTTGGCGAAGCATGAAGGCACCGTGGCGCTGGCGTTTCGTGATATGCCGATCCCCCAGATTCATCCACTCGCACAGGGTGCAGCAGAGGCCTCGAGGTGCGCCGGAGAACAGGGCAAGTACTGGGAGTATCACGATCTGCTCTTTGCCGATCAGGGCAGTCTGGACCGCAATGGACTCGTGGCCAAGGCGGCGAAGCTTCAGTTGGACGCAAAACAATTCGATGGGTGTTTGTCTGCGGAAAAGTATAAGGCTCAGGTTCAGCAGGATAATCAGGAGGGTCTGCGGGTCGGTGTCACCGGCACGCCCGGGTTCTTCATAAATGGAATCTTTATGAGTGGAGCCCTGCCTGAGGCGACTTTTGAAAAAGCAATCGAAGAGCAGCTCGCAACGTCTCCTTCGCCTAAATCCTAGTTTATTGCCCCAGAACATCAGCTGCGCGTCGTTTGTAAGTCGATCGGTAGCAACTAAACTTGTAAGTCCTGTCTCACTGCCATTTTTCTCCTGATCCCTAGCCAAGTACGGTATTAAGCAGGGCCCTGTCCTAAATTTAGACTCTCGACCAGTAGAGGTACCAGTACACGACCCTTAGCATTAGAACCAGCCTAAGGGGGCGTTATGAGAAAGTTTTCGAAGGGGGCCCAGGGCAAGAAAAACCTGCCTGCTCTTGCAACATCCACAATCATCGCGGCAATTTGTTCCCTTCTAATATCGAGTAGCGCGTTCGCCCAGGGACGCGGGTCAAATTCCAGTTCATCACACGAGAGCGAAAGAGCAGCGCAAGTTCGCGCGCTTAACAATAGCGTCTTGCAGCTGCACGGGCAGATGCAGGAGAACGCGTCAGGAGCGGCAGCCACACGTGGCCAGGCGGCCACCGTGCTAGCGCAGCGCGCTGCCGCGCTTCAGGCATTGATCCAGGAAGACCCGCATGCTGCTTTGAGTTTTGCGTTTTCGCCGGAGTTGCTGGCAGATCTGGCAGCCAAGTTCCCAGGATCTGCGGCTTTGTTGGAGCAACACGGCACGTGGCAGGGGACGGTGGAAGTCTCGGTAAGCGATGATCTCGTGCATAAGGTCTCGAAGACCACCGTGAAGCTGCAGGCCGGTAGCCAGAAAGTCGGCGTCCATTTTGATGGAGTAGAACCAGCGACGTTAAAGAGCGGCGACCTGTTAAGCGTCTCGGGCGTGCTCGCCGGGACGACAATGGCCGCCGAAAACGGGACAGCGCAAAGCACTACGCTGCCCGCTGCGACCTGCAGTACGACGGGAGATCAAAAGACCGTGGTCCTTTTGGTGAATCTCCCAGGTTCTCCACTACCTGCGACGGTCACAACACAGGGAGTACAAAGCGTTTTCTTCGGCACTTCTGGGCCATCCGTCGACGGATATCTCCGAGAGACTTCCTACGGAGCAACTTCGGCATCGGGCGATGTTTTCGGCCCGTTCACGCTGACCGGATCTTACGCATCCTGCAGCACATCGCAAATGGAGACCGACGCAATCGCCGCGGCCACTGCGGCTGGGGTGAATTTTCAGAACTATTCGCGCGTAGTGCTTGTTTTCAGTGACACGCTAGGGTGCGGCTGGTCAGGAATGGCGACGGTTGGATGTTCCACGTTAAGTCTTCCGACCGGGTCAGTGACGGCGTCAAGTTCCTTCTTGGAAGCAAATTCCGCAAACGTCCAGGTCGCAACGCATGAGATAGGTCACAATCTTGGATTGCGACATGCACAGTCGCGCGATTTTGGCACAGAGGTCTTGGGTTCATTGGGGGCAGCCGGGACGCTCTACGAATACGGCAACGAATTCTCGACGATGGGGAATTGGACACCGGGACAGTATGCTGCACCTCATAAGGCCGAAGTTTTGAATTGGCTGGCGCAAGGCAGTGACTATCAGATTGTTCAGAGCAGCGGCTCATTTACCCTTGCGCCGATGGAAAGCGGAGGAGGAAGCCTTAAAGCGCTCAAAGTGCAACGCGGGACGGGCAACGCCGGTTACTACCTCTGGGTCGAATACCGTCAGCCCGTCGGGAACTATGACACGACCTATTACACAGCGCAGCCATATGCCGGCGCATCCATCAATTACGAGGACCCAACCACAGGAGCCTACACACAGCTGCTCGACTTTACACCAGAGAGCGATATCTCCAACGGCGAAGGTTCGGATTTCGGCGATCCGGCGCTTGTTGCAGGTAGAACCTGGAAGGATCCGTATTCCGATCTTTCGCTGTCGGTAACCAGCGCAACATCGACCGGTCTGTTTGTATCCGTCAGTTACAGTGGCGCAGGAGCGTGTAGTCACACAAACCCCACTCTTGTTTTGACTCCCCTGGATCCAAGTATTTACGCAGGCCAGAGCGCGGCCTATTCCGTCTCATTGACCAATAACGGCGCGGCGGCCTGCTCTCCCAGCTCGTTTACGTTGAGTTCTACTGAGCCCTCTGGGTGGTCGACATCTTTCCCCCAATCCAATGTTACGGTTAATCCCGGACAATCGAGTTCGTTCACGATGAGCAAGGGTTCTCCGTCAGGGACCGCTCCGGGCACGTACGGCGTCAACATCAGCGCAGCCAATAATTCGCTCGGTCAATCTGCAACGGCAAATGCGACGGTAATGACGGCCCCTACGCTTGCGGCAGCACTCTCGATTTCCGGGACAAACTTCACACGGCCGGGGACCGTTTCCATAGCGGCGGCCGTCACAAATGGCGGAACCCCTGTCTCGGGAGCCGCCGTGACGTTTACGCTGAGGCTGCCAAACGGTAGCACGGCGACGCAGAGCGCCACGACGAACGCCAGCGGCGTGGCTACGTGGAACTACAAGCTAAACCAAAGAGCGCCCGCAGGCACCTACTCGGTGAGCGCACAAGCGGCGTTGAGTACGGGCTCAAAGAAGTTAGCACCCACCCAGACGGTATCTAGCAACGAGGGAACCTTCACTGTGCAGTAAAGCACCATGCAAGAAAAAATCGAGGCACCGTCCGGAGACGGCGCCTCGATCAGAGTCAGTCGCGATGGCCCGAAGAGCCATCGTCATCCGACAGGGTTAGGGGGCGCAGTTGCCCAACGGGCAGACCGGACAATCCTTCTGGCCGGAATCCTGCGATGGTGGTGTGCCACCAAGGGGCGAGGTAGCTGTGGCGTGTAGATGGTCCTCGAACCCTAAATTGGCATCGAGTGGGGATGTGGGAATGTATGAACCGGCAAGGTTGGCGCAAGTATTCGGAGCCAACGAGCCGCCGATTGTGAAGCCTACCGTCGTGGACACGATCATGTTGGACCCGCTCACAAATGTGCCAGCGGGAACATCGGTAACCGTGACATTCGTGAGAGGAACGTTGGTCGATGAGTTGCAAACCTGGCCGGTGAAATTGACCTTCACGACGTCGCCACTGCCGCCTGAGACGAGACAGGTAGGCCCGCAGCTCTTTGTCACTGTTAACATTGGAGTTATTTCCACTGTGGGACACATAGCCGGCTGATTACCGGCCGTGTTCGGGTCGTCATCGGAATCGGCGGTTACTGGTACCCCGCTCGGCGTGTCCGCAACCGCATGCGCACTATTCAGAGGGCCGTTGGTGGTTGAATCGAAGTGAGCGAACTGCGTCGCTGGACTATTGCAGTCTCCGCCACCTGGCCAACGGACGCACTGATGTGGCGCCAACGAGGCAAAAGTGAAGGTAGGCGGATCGGGGTTCTTATTTGTGGCATTCGCCGGCAAATTATCCGTGACTACGACGTTGGTCACAGTTCCGATTCCAGTATTCGTCACAGTACCGTTATATCCGTAGGTAAACCCGGTTCCGGCAGCATTAATTGCGCCCTGTGGGCACGATTTCGTTACGGCAATGCCGCACAATGGGAAGGAGTGAGGTGGCGAGAAGTCGCTCAGAGTTGAAGTAGCCGAGTTCGACGCGCGAGTCTCAGCCATAAACGTCGTGACGCAGGGAACATCGGCGCCAAAGATCGCATTCAAGTCGATGCCACCTTCGAGGAATTCGCCTTTGAGAAAACTGGAACTCCCGGACTTGTCTTTGAAAGCCCAAGGGGCAACTTGCGTTGTGGAATTCGTGATCGCACACAACGTGGCATTGCCTGTTGTGATGTCGCAGGTGGCATTGGTACTGATTAGAGGAGTAACGTTCGTAAGGTGACCTGCAGCTCCGTCGCCTCCCACCCATTGAAATACTTCAATTGTGGAGACAGCACCGCCAGTGGAAAAATCGGATACGATCAGGAAATCGCCCGCTTTGTGAGTCCCGTTGAAACCGCCATCGGCACCGCCACTCTTGACGTTGTTTAGGCTGACTGTGCCGTCCTGAAAGAACCAGAAGCCGGCGGTGGCGTCGCCGCTGCCGTCGTACCTGTCCAATCCAAAGTAGATAGCAGTGTGCCCATTGGCCAGGGTGTATGCAGCAGCATAGGCATGGGCGATGTCGTCCTTGCCCTGGGGCTTGCTGGTGTTCCATTGCCATTTAGACACGTCGTAAATATCCTTGGAACTGCCGCCCGTGAATTCGTTGTCAGCCGTTGTGTTCGTGAGATCTGCAACGACGCCCGTGTTAGCGATCGAGTGACCACCGGCAACGATGCCGAGTGCTTTGTCCCAATCGTCGGTATTTGCTGAGAATGGGCTGCCATCTGTGACGGCATTTCCCTCGAGCTGGAAGACGCCGTTGGGGTCATCCACGCCGCCGCCGATGAGTGCGGCGACAGTCGCGGCTGACAGCAAAAGCGACCCACAGACAATAGACAGAAGCCGTTTCGCCCTGAAACATCGAAAAAGAGCTAAAAATTTAGTTCCCATGATGGTCTTTCTCCTTGTTGTGTGTGCACACGTGTATTTAGGACGGGGGCCGGGACTGCAGAACAATCGTTGGAGTGAACGCGTCGAGTGGCAACACAGGGCGCGTGGATCGAGCGAAGATAAACCTCTAGCGCGGGCAAACTGCCGGTTTGCCTGCCCGGGCTGGGGTAGTTAGGCAGACGCAATAATTCCGAATTAAGGGGACCGTACGTTTCTCAAGGAGTCGGGCACAAATAGAGCGAAGCGAAAAACGCTACGTTTCAGCTCACTTTGACCCTTGGGACTCCCGGAGAGCGTGAGGAAGAGACGAGCACATTTGTGCCCAATGAGTACCCACGAGTAGTACTTTAGTTTCATTGAGTTGGAAGACGACTTGCTAGCGGATGCGCTGGGAAGTCTCCAGATTGTGGAGGAATTCTCCAAAAGTATGCAAACTACTGGAGTACCGTTACGGGTGATTTGGATTCGAAGCAGCTTCGACGAACGGGATAGCTACAGCCACGGCGAAAGAGTTTCTTTCTCATGGACTTAAGGTCGCTCGCAAGACCAGTTGTCGCTTTGATCCAGAGTGTGGGGATCCGGGCGCTGGCGGGCTCGGTTTCGCAAGCATGGATTTACCGCTTAGCGCAACGGCCGCCCTTTACTCTTTCGAAAAAGTACCATTGACCGAGGCCTTCAACAGGACTATTTTCATGAATACCCCTAAGCCCTCGGACGAAATCTTCCCGCAGTGAGGTTTGCCGTGGCTGTCAATACGCTAAAGAAGCCAATCGATAGTTTGGAAGACCGTTGGGCGCGAATGCGCACGCACAAACGCGTGATCTCGCGTGTGAAATTCCTCGTCGAATGGGACGAAGACACACAGAAGCAGCGAGCCAATGCGGTAACGGTTGACGTCAGCCACTCTGGCTGCATGGCCATCGTCGGAGCGCCTTTGCCGCTGCACAAGCAAGTGCGGCTGATCCATCGCGAGACGGGCCGCAAGGCCGAGGCCCAGGTGGTATGGCGCGACCATGAAGCCTGGGACACCGGGTTCGAGCTGAACAAACCCGATGCATCGTTCTGGGACCTGAAGCCCTAATTCGACCACTGAAGCTGAACTATGGTTATGGTGCCGCGGCGTGCGGCTGCGCTGGCTTGCCGATTTTTTGCGTCTCGTCAGTCGAAAACAGCAGATAGTTTGCGTAGCTCAAGCGGCGACGAATTCGCATCCCGCGAAATTCAGTGTAGAAATCAGTGCTGGCAGGCAGCCACAACTCGACTGGCTTACTCGCGAAACGAACCGGTCCATAATCAATCTCCTGGTGCTCTCCAAATAGTCTCGCCTCGGGGACGGCATGGATCAGGTCGGTTTCGATGCGGACAACTTGCAGTGAATCCCGGGACACCCATGCGCGGCCTTTCAGCGGGACGGGATGAATTGTGCCATGCACGCGATAAGTGCGCATCGAGGCTTCGCGATTGTCGCTTTGCCGAAAATGAATTTGCCATGCCGGTATCCCCCGCCAAGATCCGAGACCTTCGCAGCTCATTTCGAAATCATCCACATGCACAGGATGGAAAATCAGAATGACTGCCGGCAGACCGGTGGTCGCAAGGCCGTCCGGAAATACGTCGAGCGAAAGTGATCCGTTTCTGTACTCATCCACATTCAGAATGCCAGGCCGAATTTCGCGCATTGAAACCAAGTAATCGAACGTTAGATTGCGGCTTCTCGTAGCAGTGCCGTGCTCGTCGACGACTTGGTTTTCAAGATTCTCCGTGGCGGTGTAGCGGTCTAGTGAGCGCGCAAACAAAACGACGTTACGATGTATTTTGGGAAGGATTTCGTCCAAGCGACACGGCACATTGTCTTCGACCGAAGGCACTCTTTCGTCCACGTCCGGAGGTTTCCAACCTACGGCCAGAGGCGGAAGCAAAGGTTGTAAAACGTGAATCGTTGCCGCGGGCGCAAGGGGTAAAGCGGCTAATGCCGACGATGACGTTGCGCTTTCGCGGCTCATGCGAGCGAGCTCGTCGAGAAGCCCGCGAGCTGATACAGCAAGATCTTCGGGGGGCTTTTGTTCCAATAGAGCGTGAAGGGCCGTGGTCGCTTCAATACGCTTGCTCTGCGCAATGAACGCTTTTGCGAGCACAAGCCGTGATTCGTTTGCTTCCTTCTTGCCAAGCTCCACAGCTCGCTCCGCTTCATGTTGTGCATCGAGATACATTCCCTGCTGAAGACAGACGTGAGCCAAGAGCTCATGAGCGCGCCACAACAAAGGGTTAGCCGCGACGGCTCGATCGAGATAGCCCTTTGCAGCGCCGAGGTCACCTTGAGTGAGTGTTGTCTCACCAAGTGCAACGAGAGAGAGGACATGTTCAGGGAAAAACGAGATGGCTTTTTGCCAGTATTTTATTGCCGACGAAGGATCGGCCGACTGCCACGCGACAACTCCGAGAAGGTAATTTACTTCTGGATTGGAAGGCGCCAAACGCGCGGCGTTTTGCAGATGCTTCTGAGCTTCCTCGCGATGGTTTGCGCGCAATTCTTCGAGCCCCTTCAAGAGCTCCCTTTGTGCCTTTGGCGCAAGCAATGGCGGCTTTGTGGAGACGGGCCTGCTCGAAGGATCAGAGAGCAAGCGCAATCCAAAGGAGACCTGCTGCTGATCATTCCGCATTATTAATTCAATCTGTTCTTGGGCAGGAAAATACCCGGGCACATTTGCTTCTACAACGTACGTGCCCAGGGGAACGCCGTCGAATCTTGTGCTTCCGGGGCCGACCGTCGCTGAGGAATAGAGTTCGTGGCTCTGCGTGTAGACGTTGACGATTGCCATCGCGTCTAGCGCAGCGCCGCCTGCACCGTGCACGCCCACCACGATAGAACCAAAATCATCTCCACCAAAGCCAGAGACGGGCTCGTTCGTTAGCGTTCGTGCGAGGATACCGAACGGCGCGGGCATGCCAAGGAAAATCAACGCGCAAATGCACGCTAAACCGAGGCTAGGTATTCGACGACAGTTCCGATTCCACATTTGCCACAAAAATCCGGAATAGGGTTCCGTGTCCGCTAAATTTTTACGCGCGAAGAACGAAAAAGTGGGCGTAGTGTGAAACTCTGCAGCAGGAAATGCAAGAGGAATAGCTTGCGGATTTTCGCGCCGTGTAACAGAAGACGCGCTGGGTGACGGTCTCCTTCCGCCCGGGAAGCTTGGCCCAGGCTTTTCAGGTCGAAGCAGCGTAGGATACAAAGCTACGGAGAAAGCAATGGGCAGCGGAAGTTTCGAGCGTGTGGTGCTCATCACGGGAGCCACGGACGGATTGGGAAAAGCCACGGCGCTGTACCTGGCGGAGCGCGGCTACAAAGTGTTTGCTGCAGGACGTTCGCTCGAAAAACGCATGCGACTAGATGAAATGGCGCGCCAGAAAAAGCTGCCGCTCGTAACACTAGAGATGGACGTCTGCAGAGACCAATCCGTACAGGCGGGAATTGCGCGGGTGCTGGCGGATGGTCCGATCGACGTGCTCGTCAACAACGCCGGCGTTGGCTACATGGCGGTGATCGAAGAACTGAAGATGGAAGATCTTAGACAGCAGTTCGAAACAAATCTTTTTGGCGTGCTGCGCGTGACGCAAGCAGTGCTGCCTGGAATGCGCGAACGGAGAAGCGGCCGGATCATCATGCTGAGCAGCGTTGCGGGACTGGTGAGCCCGCCGACATACGGTGCCTACAGCAGCAGCAAACACGCTCTCGAGGGCTTGAGCAACGCCTTGCGCCTCGAACTGTTTCCCTTCAACGTGCAAGTCGTTTTGATCGAGCCGGGCTATATCGTGACGAATTTTCAACAGACGGCCAAGGAACTTGCGCAGCCTTACGTGGAGAGTTCAAAAACAAGTCCTTACGAAAAGATTTACTCAGGCGCATGGGCGGGAGCGAACGAAGGCCGCGACAGTTCAAAGTCGACGCCAGAGGATTGCGCTCGCGTGATTTTCGAAGCCATCGAATCGCCGAACCCTCGCCCGCGATACGGCGTGACCGCTTTAGCGACGCTCGTAAAATGGGCTAAACGGATCGCCAGCGATCGGATGCTTGACGCGTTCCTGCGCCGTAAGTATCGCGTGACGCGTGAGGCCGCTCCACCGCCCGCCAAGTCGGTTTGACGGCACTCGCGGGCACAGATACCCTTTTTATCGATGATCTTCCCGGAACCGACAGGAAATTCGTGGCTACTCCGGTAGGAGATCCGTTCGCGGCCAGCGGCGTTTCCGGCTCCGACCTGATTGCGCGCCTGCCAAAGATCTGGATCGGCTACCTGCTCGCTTTTGCGACGCTCGTCGGCGAAACTATCGCGGTGTCGCGCCATCCCGACCTTGTAAGGGGAACGGAGATAGGAGTTCCGCCACTTGAGATCTATCTTCCCGCTTTCGTCGGCCTGGTCTACTGGCTTGTTTCGATTCACCGCTATCACGTGGTGCTAGCGCATGTACCAGGCTGGAAGCATCCCATTTCTCCGGCGCGTGCCGTGTGGTTTCATTTCATTCCGATTTTCGTGGTGTATTGGGTGTTTCGCTGGCCGGCGGCAATCGCGGATTTCGTCAACCAGCGCCTGGCCGCGAATGTAATGAACAAATGGACTGTGGGCTTCTGTTTTTTCGCTTCCTTGCTCTGCCGCCTGTTCCTGGATGCTTCTCTGCATGTGGCGCTGCTGTTTTTCGCATGTACATATATTTCGGGTTTTCTCGAGCGTGCTCTGGCTGCTCCTCGTCCGCAGCACGGTTAGTTTTTTGAAATAACTTCATGGAGGGCGAAGCCATTGAGACGAGTGTGGATTTGGCTTGGCACGGCACTGTTGACATCGATGCTGACAATGAATGGCGCGGCCGCGCAGACGCGGACCGAGTACCAGCAGCTTGCGCACGATATCATCCGGCAGTTGATCGAAATCAACACCACCGATTCCGTTGGAAACGTGACGACGGCCGCGGAGGCCATGGCCAAACGGCTGCGGGAAGCCGGATTTGAGGAAAAAGATATTCAAATTGCCGGTCCGCACGGTAGGAAAAAAAATCTGATCGTTCGCTACCATGGCACTGGCGCACGCAAGCCAGTTCTGTTCATTGGACATCTGGACGTCGTTGAGGCGCGACGCGAAGACTGGACCACCGATCCTTTTGTTTTTGTTGAAAAGGATGGCTATTTTTACGGCCGTGGCACTGAAGACATGAAGTCTGGCGATGCTTTGCTGGTGACAAGTTTCATCCGCTTGAAGAAAGAGGGTTACCTGCCTGACCGCGATCTGATTCTCGCGTTGACTGCGGACGAAGAAGGCGGCACTGCGAATGGCGTTGACTGGCTGCTCAAAACGCACCGCGACTGGATTGCTGCTGAGTATTCCATCAATCTGGACGGAGGCGAGTTTGAGAAGCACAAGGACAAGCGTCTGCTGGCGGGGCTGCAAGCGAGCGAAAAAGTTTACGTCGATTACCAGCTGGAATCGCTGAATCCCGGCGGTCACAGTTCCATCCCGTCACCGGACAATGCCATTTATCACCTTTCCGTGGCTCTCGGAAAATTGCAGAATTTTTCCTTTCCCGTGAACATGAGCGAGATTACTCGCAATTACTTCCTGAAGACTGCTGCTCTTTCAAGTGGGCAGAACGCGGAAGACATGCGCGCAGCTGCCAAAGAACCTCCTGATCCCGCGGCGATTGCGCGGCTCTCGCAGGTGCCCTATTTCAACTCCCTGCTGCATACCACATGCGTGGCGACGATGCTGACGGGCGGTCACGCGCCGAACGCGCTGCCGCAAATGGCGCGTGCCAATGTCAACTGCCGCGTATTTCCAGGTGAAGAGCCGGAAGCTGTACGGAAGACGCTCGAAAAACTGCTTGCCGATCCGAAAGTGACCGTGACCATCGTACCTGTGAAGGCCGCGGATGGGACTCTCGTGCCGCAGGTCAGCGTTCCGCCGTCTCCCCTGTTAGAGGAAGTGGTCCAAGCCGAGGAAAAGACGGTCGACAGCCTTTGGCCCCGTCTGCCTGTCGTTCCGACCATGTCCACGGGAGCCTCGGATGGGCGCTATCTGCGCATCGCAGGCATTCCAACGTATGGAATTGCCTGCATGTTCTTCGAATTGGATGATAACCGTGCGCACGGAAAGGATGAGCGAATCGAAGCGAAGGATTTTTACGATGGCGTCGAGGTAAGCTACCGGCTGATCAAGAATCTCTCTTCCAGGAATTAGGCCTGCCGCGAGAAGTATGGTGCGCTCAAAAGGAAATGGCCCGGAAGGCTTTTGCCTCCCGGGCCAAATTTGCTTCCAGTCGATTTAGGGTTTTGCAGCGGGAGTATCGCCGGGCTTGGTCGAGTCTGGCGACTGCGTAGCGCTGGCCGCTATCGGTTTCGTAGCCTCTGATCCGTAGCGCGTGAGATAGGGCATAAAGGGTGTGACCTCAAACGGCATCTTTTCGCGTTCCGCGACGGTGCCGACGGGCTTGCTCTTGATCATCTCAAGCTTGTCGTTCCACGGATCCATTTTGATACGTCCGCCGATAGGCAGCGCCGCGATCTTTTGCGCGTTTTGCTTGGGATCGACGGAAGCCTGCGCCAGAAGGTTCGGAATCGTCGGAACACGATTGCCCAGGTGAGCGCTGATCAGATTGGGAATTTCCTTCTGGCGTGACTGCAGCGCCTGCAGAAAGAGCGACGCATTGGCCATCTGCCACGCCTTCGCAAGCTGGGGGTCCTTGAGCGAATTGGCGATCAGCTGCACCGCCTTTTCGTTTGCCTGTTGTTCCTCGTCGGGTGTCCGGGCAAATCCGAAGTGGCGAAACGTGTCTTTGTCGTCGACGAGAAGCTGATCGAAGAAGGCGAACTGGGAATCCATGCGGTGTCCAAGAACGACGTGGCTCAGTTCATGCGCCAACACGGCGGCAAGGCTCGCTTCGTCCGGGAGAACATCGATGAGGCCGCGGCTGAGCACGATGGTATGTCCGAGAGTGAAGGATTCGAGTGTGGTTGTAGTCATGACGCGGCAGCGAACGTCCGGCTGGATGTCGAGGTTGTTGGTGACTTCGAGGTTGTTCACCACGGTTTCCATGGCCTTATCCACTTCGCCCTTGGGCGCTATCAAGCCAAGCCGCTGCAGCCGGTCGGCTACGTTATCTTCTGCCTGGCGGTCCCACTGCCGCTGGGCCTGGATTGGTGAAAGGTCGTTCGCTGTAGTGGTTTCGTCCGTTACCGGGCTTTCCACCAATACTTTGCTGAGTTCCTGTTCCTGCGCTGCGTGGCCGAGGTTATATCCCCACAGCCGCGTCTGCGCCTTGAATTCAAGCTTCTTTGTCAGCGCGTAGTGCAGATCTTTCTCTTCGCTATAGACGAAGGTCGGAAGCCACATGCCGGGCTGCAAGTTGGTCCTCCAGCTGTCGA
>QHYO01000320.1 GCA_003224135.1 Acidobacteriota bacterium
TGGAAGAAGGAATCGGTTTGACGGCGAGGCACGGGAATGCAGAGCGCCCCGAAGAACGCGGAGTTTTCGAGTTGGAGAGAGTAGTTTCATGCCGCAGCGCTGATCCGTGGTGGAGAACGAAGTTGGATTTCAGCAGCGGTGAGCCTTTCGATGACCTTCATCGGTCCACCGCATTTAGGGCAGCGCCAAAGGTCGGGACAATCTTCGGTGGAAGAGGCGTGTTGTTCGGCTTGCGGCTGTTGTGCCGAACCCAACAATTGAAAGCAGAGAGGCAGGAGCGTGGCGCGTTTGCGGTTGGCCAAAAAGCCGAAGTTACGGATGCGCACGAAGCCTTTTGGAAGGATGTGCAGTAAGAAGCGGCACAAGAATTCATTGAGCGATAGGGGCAGCAACTTCTGTTCGTTGTGGTGAGCAGAATCCCGCCAGCGAAAAGTGACTTGGCCATCGGTGAGGGAGACCAGGCGATGGTTGGAGATGGCCACACGATGAGTGTAGCGGCCCAGATATGCCAGGCGGCAAAGATCTTGGGTTGAGCGAGGAGTTTCAGATCTCCCTCGAAGCGGAGCTGGCCATCCTGGAAGGCCTGCTCGAGCGCATCGACGAACTTGCCGCGAAAGATTTCACGCAGCACCCCTTTGGGAAGAAAGTAGTTGTCTCGTGAACGGACCCAGCGGGCGTGATCGAGTGAAAGGCCGCCGGCAGGAACGACACAATGGACATGCGGATGAATATTGAGCTTCTGACTCCACGTGTGTAACACGCTGAAGAAGCCAATCTCTGCGCCGAGATGTTTCGGATCGCGTGCCACTTCCAGAAGAGTTTCGGCACTGGTGCGGAACAGGAGACCGTAGAGGACTTTCTTGTTCTGCAGAACCAGTGGAGCCAATCGATGGGGCAGTGTGAAGACCACGTGCAGATAGCGGGTCGGGAGAAGTTCTTGTCGACGCGCAGCGATCCAGCGTTCCCGAGCAGCGGTCTGACACTTCGGGCAATGGCGATCGCGGCAGCTGTTATAGGAGATGGGGGCACGATGCCCGCAGCGGGTGCACTCATCGAGATGACCACCGAGGGCGGCGGTGCGACACCGGCGAATGGCCAGCAACACTTTGATGTGCTTCCAACGGAGCCAGTGGCGATTTCGTTCGAGGAAGGCATCTCCCGCGGCGCGGACCAGATCGGCCACCTCGAGTGGTGGCCGGGCCATCTAGTGCTCCTGCGGCGAAGGACCTTCGAGCGGC
>QHYO01000321.1:0-246 GCA_003224135.1 Acidobacteriota bacterium
AATGGTCGTGGTTGCCCGGAAAGAGCCAGACTTTTGGTTTTCGGCGTAAGCGGTGCCAATGCTCACGAAGTTCTTCCAGCAATTTAGGACTGAGCATCACGTCGCGGTCTTTGCGCCCCTTGCCGCCTCGGATGTGAATCACCATCCGCTTGCTGTCGACATCGCTGAACTTTAAATGCGTCAGCTCGGCACAGCGTGCGCCGGTGGCGTAGAGCGTCATCAGTATTGTCCGATGGAAAGAAGGGC
>QHYO01000321.1:412-737 GCA_003224135.1 Acidobacteriota bacterium
GTGCCGAGGACCCAAGCGGTCCGGGGAACAGTTGAACCGTCGAGAAAAATCTTCGACGGCGTGGATGTAACTGCGTATAGTTTCTTCAGAGTAGTTAAGACGCTGGAGTTCCTCCAGCATCATTTTGCGAAGTTGGGTCACAGGAACACCTCCTGTGACCCACATTTACATCAAGCCCATCGAGCAACCAACGCTCCACTACCTCACGCGTAGCGTCCGCCGCCGGGCGGCTACGTCCAAACGCCGTATCGTCTATGTGGATTTGAAGTTTCCGGTTTGGCGACTTCAGCGGCATATCAGGAAAAGTGACAACGTAGCGTTGATA
>QHYO01000032.1 GCA_003224135.1 Acidobacteriota bacterium
TTTTCCGGCTACATGGACGATTACGTACTATTTGCCGAGCGTCATCCTGATTCCGTTTGGTCTGTGGGTCATTTACGACGGCATCAAGTACGAGACTATCTTCGGCCGCATCATTCTTCCCGGGGTTGGCACGGCTATCGCCTCGATTGGCGCGGCACTCATCGTTTTCCCGGCGGTCAATGAATACATTCAGGGCCCGTTCTGGCTACTCTCTAAGATTTTCTTTTTCCTCTTTTTTTATGTCTGGGCGCGCGGCACGCTGCCCCGCTTCCGTTATGACCAGCTCATGAACATCGGTTGGAAACTTCTGCTGCCGGTTTCTATCGCCAACGTCATCGTCACTGCAGGATTTGTGCTCTTCCGGAGCAACCGATGAGCGCACCTCTCATCGTATTCTTCGTCCTCGCTGCACTTGCGATCATCGGCGCCCTGAGCCTCATTCTGCAAAAACATCCCATTCACAGCGCGCTTTCGCTGATTGTGGTGATGGTTGCACTCGCTGGCCTTTATCTCCTGTTGGGCGCGGAATTCGTCGCCGCCGTGCAGATCATCGTTTACGGCGGAGCGATCATGGTGCTTTTCGTCTTTGTGATCATGCTTCTGAATGCCGGCGAAGAAGAGCATACCGATTTTTCGAAGCTAGCAAAATTTGGCGGCTTGCCGCTCGCTCTTGCGTTGACCGGACTTCTCGCAGCGGCCATGGTTCACTACGGCGGCGCGGTTCCAAACACAACGAGCCCGGACTCTCTCGCTAACACATCGAATCTCTCCACCATGCTCTTCTCGACCTTCGTCTATCCCTTCGAGCTGACATCCTTCCTCATCCTCGTCGCTATCATGGGCGCTCTGGTTCTCGCTCAGCGGGAGAAGAGCTGACATGGTCCCGACGCAGTACTACCTGATCTTGAGCGCGATTTTATTCGGCATGGGAGCCGTGGCGTTCGTCGTGAAGCGCAACATCATCACAATTTTTATGTCCATTGAATTGATGCTCAACGCGGTGAACCTCGCCTTTGTCGCGTTCAGCCAGGCGAGAGGCAAACTGGATGGCCAAATCTTTGTCCTCTTCGTCATTGTGGTAGCGGCGGCGGAGGCAGCGGTGGGCCTCGGGATCATCATCATGACGGCGCGCAACCGGCGGTCGCTGAACGTCGAGCGCGTGGACCTTCTCAAACTCTAATGCCCATACTCGAACATTTGTGGATCATCCCGCTGCTGCCACTTGTTGGCGCTGCGATTAATGGATTGTTTGGCGCAAAGTGGCCGAACAAAATCATCAACAGCGTGGCGCTTTCCTCCACGGGACTTTCCTTCGTTTGCGCGGTCGAAGCCGTCCGCGAATTCTTCAGCTACTACGCACAAACGCAGCAGGCGTTCCGGAAAGAATTTTTCGACTGGATTGTGGCCGGAAATTTCCGAGCGGGCTTCGATCTTCAAATGGATCAGCTTACCGTCGTCATGGTGCTCGTCGTCACTGGCGTCGGCTTCCTAATTCACATCTACTCCACCGGATACATGTCCCACGAAGGCGGTTACTACCGCTTCTTTGCCTATTTGAACCTGTTCATGTTTTTCATGTTGATCCTGGTGCTGGCCGCGAACTATGTGCTTCTCTTTGTCGGCTGGGAAGGCGTCGGCCTCTCGAGCTACTTGCTCATCGGCTTTTACTTTCTCAGAAAATCCGCGGCGGATGCCGGCAAGAAAGCCTTTATCGTCAATCGCATCGGTGACTTTGGTTTCATGCTCGGCATGTTCCTGCTCTTCCGCACTTTTAGCACGCTCGACTTCGATACGCTCTTCACGGCCGTGCACAACGCAAATCTGCCTCGCGAGGCCTGGGGCGTTTTCGGCACGTTCACTATCGCTTGCCTGCTGCTCTTTATGGGAGCATGCGGCAAATCCGCTCAGCTACCTCTTTACGTCTGGCTTCCCGACGCCATGGAGGGCCCGACGCCTGTCAGCGCCCTGATTCACGCAGCCACGATGGTGACTGCGGGAGTCTACGTTGTCGCGCGCTCTCACATTCTCTTCGAGCATTCGGAAACCGCGCTGGTCGTCGTTGCCGCAGTCGGCTGCGCTACAGCTCTCTTCGCTGCCACAATCGGCCTCGTTCAGACCGACATCAAGAAAGTTCTCGCCTACTCGACGGTCAGCCAACTCGGCTACATGTTTCTGGCTTGCGGAGTCGGGGCTTTCGGTGCGGGCATTTTTCACCTCATGACGCATGCTTTCTTCAAAGCGCTGCTCTTCCTCGCTGCGGGCTCCGTCATTCACGCGATGGGAGGCGAGCAGGACATGCGCCACATGGGTGACCTCAGCAAGAAAATCCAAGCCACTTATTGGACGATGCTGATCGCCACGCTCGCAATTGCGGGAGCTCCGCTGTTCGCGGGATTCTTTTCAAAGGACGCCATCCTCTTTAGTGCGTTCACAGTTGGCGGCAATGGCGGTCATGTTCTCTACGCCATCGGCTTGCTGACTGCGCTGCTCACGGCTTTCTACATGTTCCGCTTGATCTTCCTGACATTTCACGGGAAGCAGCGCTATGACGAACATCATGTGCATGTCCACGAATCACCCTGGAGCATGCTGGGACCACTCGTCATTCTCGCTGTGCTGTCGATCTTCGGCGGCTGGTTCGCACTTCCTTCGTTCTTCGGTGGCTTTGACTACTTTGCGAATTTCCTCTCACCCGTGTTCGCTGCGCACGAAGCTACTGAAGGACTAAGCGAAGCCGCCGCGCATAGTTTGGAGTTAACGCTCGCGGGGGTCGCCGTTCTCACGGCTACCGTTGGCTTTTTCATCGCCTTCTGGCTCTATCTGAAACAGCCGGGAAAGCCGGAACAGCTGGCAAAATCTCTCAAGGGCATCTACACAACTCTTTACAACAAATATTATGTCGACGAACTTTACGCCGCTGTCTTCGTTCGCCCGTTGATGTGGCTGTCTGAAAACGTCCTCTGGAAAATTGTGGATGTGGAAGCTATCGACGGTACCGTCAACGGAATCGCGCACGGAGCAACGGCCGTCGGCGATACGGTTCGCCACACACAATCAGGCAACACACGTAGCTATGCCGTGTGGGTGGTCGTTGGCGCACTCGCCGTAATCGTTATTCTCTTCTGGCCGGCTTTGCACCCAGTCCTCGGCACGGTGAGCAAATAATGAACAGCGCGTACGCACTGCCGATGCTGACGATCTTTCCTGCGTTAGGCGCACTGGCGCTTTTGATTCTCCGTTCGGACGACCACAAGTTCATCCGCGGGATGTCGCTCTTCGTCGCAACGGCCGAATTCTTTTTTTCACTTGTGCTGGTTCCCGGCGTGCCGATCGGGTCCTCCGGTTATCGTCTCGAACTCAATGTTCCCTGGATCAGCTCGCCGCCCATCCACTTCCACATGGGCGTGGACGGCCTGAGCGCCTTCCTGGTCATTCTCACCACATTATTGACGCCAATCTCGATCCTCGCTTCGTGGAACAGCATCCAGCACCGAGTGAAAGAATTTTTCATTATGCTGCTGATGCTCGAAGTCGGTGTCGTCGGCGTATTTCTCTCGCTCGACCTGTTCCTCTTTTTTCTCTTCTGGGAAGTCATGCTGATCCCGATGGCTTTCTTGATCGGCATCTGGGGCCACGATCGCCGCATCTACGCCGCCGTAAAGTTCGTCCTCTACACGATGGCCGGCTCGATCCTGATGCTGGTCGACCTGGTGGAAATTCAGCGTGCGCTACAAACCGGAGCGCTGGTTCTTCCTACGCAAACGGAAATGATTTTATTCCTGGCATTCTTCCTGGCGTTTGCTATTAAGGTGCCGCTCTTTCCGTTGCACACGTGGCTGCCGGACGCGCACGTCGAAGCGCCCACTGCGGGCTCCGTCATTCTCGCCGGCGTGCTCCTTAAGATGGGCACTTACGGCATGATGCGCTTTTGCTTGCCGCTCTTCCCGCTGGCATCGCGCAAGGCTGCGCCGTACGTCGCCGCGCTGGCCATCATCGGCATCATCTATGGCGCGCTTGTAGCGCTGGTGCAACCAAACCTGAAAAAGCTTGTCGCCTACTCGTCGGTGAGCCACCTCGGCTTCGTCGTACTCGGCATCTTTTCGTTCAACACCATTGCCATGCAGGGCGCCATCTACCAGATGCTCACACGTTTGACATCAAGGAGTACGGTGGCCTGGCTACTCCAATGCCGCGCTTGTCGGCATTCTTCTTATTTGTGGCGCTCTCTTCTCTGGGCCTTCCGATGCTTAACGGGTTTGTCGGCGAATACCTGATCCTGCTCGGTACCTACATCGTGCATTGGAAATGGGCGGCTTGGGCGTCAACCGGAGTCATTCTTTCCGCCTGCTATCTGCTGTGGGCTTATCAGCGCGTTTTCTTCGGCGAAGTCACACGTGAAAAGAATCGCACTCTGCCGGACGCGTCGACGCGCGAGCGCTTCATCCTCGCTACCATGTCCATTGTCATTCTTTGGATGGGAATCGGCTCGGTGTTCCTCACGCGACGAACGGCAAGCGCGACGGAGACGATTCGCAAGAGCATGGATCGGCAGCAGTGGCCGCAGGAAGCCGCAGCTCCTGCCCCAACGAATAGCGCCGTCATCACTCTCGAAAGGTCCGGCAACCGTTAGATGAATTTCTCGACTCCGAGTCCTGAAGATTTCTACCGTGTGATGCCGGAGCTGCTCTGGTGCGGGTTTGGCGTGCTGCTCATGTTGCTGCAGCCGCTGACCAAGAACCGCGCCTTCTTGGCCGTAGTAGCCTTTATCGGCGCTGCTGCGGGTACCGCTTCCAGCTTACTGGGCGTTCGCTACGCTGGAATGGGTTTCTTTGGACTGCTTCAATCGGATACCTTCAGCCTCTTCTTTCACGTGCTGGTCGGAGCGGTCGCCGTGCTCGTAATTCTCGTCGCCGAACCGTATCTATCACGCGAAAAACTTCAAAGTGCTGAATTTTATGCGCTCATCCTTTTCGCGACTGCCGGAATGGGCGTGCTGGCTTCCGCGCAAGAACTGCTTACAGCGTTTATCGGCCTCGAAATGAGCTCCATCGCCAGCTACGTTCTCGCTGGCTACCGGCGCGACACACTCAAATCCAGCGAATCGTCGCTGAAGTATTTTCTGCTCGGCTCTTTCGCTACCGCGTTTTTCCTATACGGCATAGCCCTTGTTTATGGCGCCTCGGAAACAACTTTGCTGACCGGCATGGGACATGTCGCGGACTCGCAGCTCTCTTTGCTGAAGCTTGGTCTGGCACTGATCCTGATTGGCCTTGGATTCAAGGTGGCCATCGCGCCCTTCCAGATCTGGACGCCTGATGTTTATGAAGGCGCTCCCACGCCCGTGACCGCGCTCTTCGCGGCGGGTCCCAAGGCGGCAGCGTTTGCGCTGCTGCTCAGGATTTTCGCGACCGTTCCCGCAGCGACACAGCATTGGTTCTGGGCGTTCTGGATTCTTGCCGTGCTCACGATGTTCACGGGTAATCTAGGCGCGCTCGTGCAGAACAATGTAAAGCGCCTGCTGGCTTACAGCTCGATCGCGCACGCGGGCTACATCCTGGTGGCGTTTGCGGCTGTAACCGGCATGACGTCCGGCGAGTCGGGCAATGCCGGCGGAGTTCCTGCCTACGCGGCGGTCCTCTTCTACCTTTTAAGCTACGCGCTGGTGAAAGTTGGCGCGTTCACCATTGTTTCGCAGCTCGGTGGCAAGGACGAAAAATACGTCACACTCGAAGACTATGCTGGACTATCGCAGCGTCATCCGGTCGCTGCCGCCGCATTGAGTCTATTCCTGCTTTCGTTGCTGGGCTTGCCTGTTACCGCTGGGTTCTTTGGCAAGTTCTATGTTTTCAAGGCTGCCGTCAATTCCAATCTGATCTGGCTGGCGGTTCTGATGGCCGTCAACAGCATCATCGGCGCGTACTACTATCTGAAAGTCATCGTCGCCATGTACATGCGCGAACCAAGTGAAGACTCGGCTGCGACCGCGCCAATCGCGTTTCCTGCTACCGTGAACATCGTGCTCGCAGTGTCCGCGATCGGCACGGTTTACTTTGGCCTCTTCCCTAATCAGGTGCTACGTCTTCTCCTGGAAAAAACTCTCATCGGTGGCCTGAAGTAGTATCGCGAAGTCGAAATACGAAACTCAACCAACGAAATCTCGTCGCGATTACTCTCGCCAAGAAAGAAAGGGCCGGAAAAATTTTTTCCGGCCCGCCAAATCCAATCAGCTCTGAATTATGCCTTTAGCGCAAGCATCGCCAGCGTGAAAAGCACCAGCGTCTCGACGAACACCAGGCCGAGAATCATTGCCGCGCGAATCGGGCCAGCTGCTCCCGGATTCCGAGCCATACCTTCGCACGCCGCCGATGCGATTCTGCCCTGGCCTAGGCCGCAGCCAAACGCCGCCGCACCCATGCCAATCGCCACAGCCAATGCGCCCAACGCTTTTCCGCCGCTTGACGCTGCGGCGTTGTCCTGCGCCATCGCTGCCGGAGCCAGAATCATTACCGTCACGAACGCGACCACCATCACCACTGCTATTTTCTTCATTACTGCCTCCTCGTTATCTACCGCCAGTTGGTGGTTGCCGGACACCGAGCAGCCGGCCTCACACTGCAGCGGCACATCGCCGGAAAATCCTCATTCCGGCAAGCTCTGAATTAGTGTTCGTCCGATGTCGCAAGACCCAGATAGACCGACGGTAGAACGGTAAACACGTACGCCTGCACCACCGAGACGAAAATGTGTAGCGCGATGAAAGCGATGGGAATGACCGCGGGAAAGATTCCAAGAATAACGCCAACCACTGGCGACTTGCTCCAGCCGAACCCCGCCGCGTCGCCGAGCAAGCCCAGGAAAATTACGTAGATCAAATCACTGGCGAACATGTTGGCCCACAAGCGCACGGTCAGCGAAAGCAGGCGTGCCGTGGTGCTGATAATCTCAACGGGAAAGAGCAGGAGTGCCAGCAACCACCCGCCTACGCCGTGCGGCGAACCTGCGAACGTCTTTAGATACCCGCCAACGCCGTGATGGCGAGTTCCCTGCCAGTTGAAATAGAGAAAGGTGAGAGTCGCGCAAGCGAGCGGAACCGTGACAGTACCTGTAGGCGCGACAAAAAACGGAAAAACCGCCATCAAATTGGAGATCAGAATGAAAATCGAGATCGCACCGACAAATGGAACGTAACGTACACCCGCACGACCAACGTTTTCCACCAATAAATCGCGAATGCCGAATTCCAGCGGATTCGTCAGCAGCATTTCGGCAACTTGTTGCAAAGCTCCGGGTTTTTCGACGGAGAGACGCGATCGCACGACCAAAGTGACCACCGTGCCGATCAACACCGCGATCATTGCCATCACGACGTGCTGAGGTATGGGCGTTTCAGGGTTCACCGGCTGAATATGCAGTCTAGACAGCAACGCCGCCGCCGCTGGGCCAAGAATGTGATTAACGAATCGCGTTACTGCAAGAACGTGTTCTTCCATTACCTATCCAGAAGCGAAGATTTCCCACACTGTCGCCACGATCACCGCGGCCGCCAGAGCACACAAACCCACAATCATGCTGGCGAGGGGAATATTTCGATAAATAAAAATAACATACACAGTCAGGGCTATCAAGGCGTAGCGCAGTAGGGCCAATAGAGATGTCCACCACGGAACCTGGGGCTTTTCTTGCCCGTGCTGTGCAGAAGAGGCGATGACAAGCGCGTCCAAGCCCCTGCCAAGCCAGCAAAAATTCAGCCAACCCAAAACTGCACCAACGGCCAGCCCGCTCGCCCAGGATCGGTGGCCGGAAGCGGCCGCCGCGATCACCGCCAACGCTCCAAACATTAGCGTAAGCCGGGAAATTCGGACTTCAGTTCGCGATCCGGCAATCGCCACGGAGTTCGTCATGGTTAGTTGCCGGGCAATCGCCGGATTACTTCACGCACGCCAGCGATAAACCCGAGTGCCCCGAGGACTAGCGTGAAAATCGGCTTCGTATGCAGCCAGCGATCCAGCAAGTAGCCAGCGCCACCTGCTAACAGAATTGCACCCACGAACGTGAACGGCAGTTCCATCGCAATTGCGGAGTCGTTCGTTACCCGCTTGGTTTTTTTCAGGATCGGGGAGCCGCTGGGATCCTTTTCTTGCTGATCGCTCATATCGTGAATCTACTTTTCGAAGAGCAGCTCTCCGGCGCGGCTGGTGGCCTTCACCACGGCTTTGATGAGCGTAACGCGGAGCTTGCCTTCTTCGAGTTCCAGAATACCGTCGATGGTGCAGCCAGCGGGCGTGGTGACGGCGTCCTTCAACAACGCGGGGTGGTCGCCGGTTTCGAGTACGACGCTGGCAGAGCCTTTCATGGTTTGCGCAGCGAGCAGCGTGGCGACATCGCGCGGCAGGCCGACCTTCACGCCAGCTTCAGCAAGTGATTCCAGGATGATGTACGCGAACGCCGGTCCACTGGCCGAGAGTCCCGTGACGGCGTCCATATTTTTTTCGTCCACCACAACCGTGCGTCCAACCGCTTCGAACATCGCCCGTGCAATCTCCAAATGCTCTCGTCCGGCGTGAGCGCCCCTGCAAATGCCGGTCATGCCACATCCGACTGCCGCTGGTGTATTCGGCATCGCGCGGATCACCGGCACGTTTTCGCGTAAATGTTGCTCCAGATAGCTCGTAGGCACCGAAGCAGCAACGGAAATAATCAGCGTCTCCTCGGTGATCTCTGGTGCAATCTCCGTCAGCACTTCCGCGATGACCTGTGGCTTCACGCCCAGCAGGACAATGTCCGCACCCTTGACAGCCTTGCGATTCTCGTTGGTAACCGGGACTCCGAGTTCCTTGGCAAGTGCGGCGGCCTTTTCGCCGTGCTTCACGGTAGCCGTAACATTTTTCGCGCGAAACAATCCTTGCTTCAAGTAAGCGCGCAGCAAAATCCCTCCCAGTTTGCCCGCACCAAGAACGGCGAGTTTCTTATCAGAGAGTTTAGGAGGCATAGTCGATGTGTGTGCCCGTAAAGCCGCTTCCCGTGTGGCCGCGAAGTGGCCAACTATATCCGCGGCCGTAAAAAGGGCCAACTCATTGTTCCCGACGCTGAGCGTGGCGTCAACAACGGAAAGGACTACTGCAGAGCTTCTTCATTGCCGTGCAAGACGTATCACTGCGTCTGCGCTCCGCTCAATGTCCTCTTCCGAGGTGGCCCACGACGACACGCTGATGCGCATTGCCGTCTTGCCTTGCCACACTGTGCCACCGCACCAGCACGTGCCATCTTCTTGAACACGGCGAATCACCTCGAGCGTTTTCTCCGCCGTTCCGAAGGATGCCAGAACCTGGTTGATTACCACGTCGTTCAGAACTTCGAATCCCGCGTCCTTTATCCGGGCGGCGAATCTGCTGGCTAGAGCACACGTACGCTCAACCAAATCACGCAGCCCGCTTCGCCCCAAGCTCTTCAGCGCCGCCCACAATTCAACGCCACGCGCCTTCCGCGATGCCTCCGGAACGTGATGCATCGGTTCGCGCATCGCGCCCGGCATGAGATACGCCGCCGAAATCGTCATCGCCCGCCGCAGCGCCATCGCGTCTCGCACCATCACAATGCCGCTGTCGTAACTCACATTCAGCCACTTATGAGCGTCCGTAGCCCACGAATCCGCCTTCTCGAATCCTGCTGTCAATTCCCTATACTTCGGCGAGATGCCAGCCCATAGTCCAAACGCACCATCCACATGCACCCAGGCTCCCGCTTCGCGCGCACGTTCGCAAATCTCTGTCGCCGGATCGAAAGCTCCCGTATTTACGTTTCCCGCTTGAATACATACGATGCTCCTTTCTGAAAGCCCGGGCAGCTTTTCAGCGCGCATTCGGCCTTGCTCGTCCGCTTCCACAACCGTCACCCGCCTTCGGCCAAATCCGCCAAGGCTGAGCGCTTTCTGCACGGAAGCGTGCACCTCTTCTCCCACCACCATTTCTACTGCTGGCGCGCCGGCCAATCCGTCGTCCTCCACGTTCCATCCGGCCCGCGCGAGCAGCGCCGAACGTGCCGCCGTCAGCGCCGTAAAATTCGCTGCGGTCGCGCATGTTACGAGCCCGCCGTCGCAATCTGCGGGCAGTCCCAGCAATTCGCGGATCCATCCCAGAACCACGTCTTCGAGCTCTGCTGCAACCGGAGACATTACGCGCATGGCGGCATTCTGATCCCACGTGCTTGCCAGCCAGCTTGCGGCCGTCACCGCAGGAAGCGATCCGCCAATGACGAACCCAAAGTACCGTCCGCCAGTGCTTGCCACAGTCGCGGGTGAACCTACCTCATCGAGGAGCGCGATCACATCGCGCGCGTCACACGGGGCATCGGGCATCGGTTCGTGAAAACGCTCGAGCGCAGCGATAGCATCCCGTGAAGGGCTGACAGGACGCGCACGCACCGAGGTCCCATAGTCGACCGCGCGGTCCGCCGCAAACGCACGAAGCCTCCTTGGCTCAACAAGCGGAAACGTTGATCGAGTTGCGTGCATGACGATAAGACGGCGCTGCGGAGATGAAAAGAGCCGCATTGTCTGCCAATCTCCACAGGTTTCAGACGAACCTCGGCGCCATGCGAACTTCAATTTCCGGACCGTGAGAGACGGGGTTGGCCTGTACATTCCCGTCTACGAATATGACTTGACACGTATATTCTCTATAAGGCATATTGTGACATGCTCGAAACACTCAAAGCTTTGGCAGAGCCCAACCGCCTTCACATCGTCGAACTCTTGCGCGACGGACCGCGCCCCGTAGGCGACATGGTCCAGCGTCTACATCTCCGGCAGCCCCAGGTCTCAAAACATTTGCGAGTGCTCAGTGATGCCGGACTGGTCGATGCTCGCGTCGACGCACAGCGCCGCATTTATACGCTGCGTACGGCGCCGTTACAGCAGCTCGACGTTTGGTTGGAGAGGTATCGCCAGCTCTGGGAGCAAAATTTCAAGCGTCTCGATGCTCTGCTCGACGAAATGAAGACCAGCCACAGAAAGTCCAAGCACCCTAAGCGATAAGGAGAGCAAGAATGAAGACTCTAGCACTGCAGATCAAAGCCAATGGCGACCGGGAAATCGTGATGACACGGGTCTTCGATGCCCCGCGCAAGCTGGTCTTCGACGCTTTCACCAAGCCAGAACTCCTCAAGCAGTGGTTGCTCGGTCCGCCAGGCTGGAGCATGCCGGTTTGCGAAATCGACCTCAGAATAGGTGGTCGCTACCGATACGTCTGGCGGCGCGATACCGATGGAACCGAGATGGGTTGCGGCGGCGTCTATCGCGAAATCGTGCCGCCCGAGCGACTCGTGCACACGGAACAGTTTGACAATCCCTGGTACCCTGGCGAATCGCTGATCACCACAGTTCTGGACGAGCAGCGGGGTAAAACCACGCTCACCGCAACGATGCTTTACGAATCGCGCGATGCGCGCGACGGCATCCTGAAGTCCGGCATGGAAAGCGGCGTGGCTGCGAGCTACGACAGACTCGCGGAGCTGCTGGCAAAACCGTGAACACTCCGAAGAAGACTGGCGTCGTGCTTGCCCGCCGCGCGGGTTGATTTGCTGCGATATGGCATGCACGTATCGGAGAAATGTTTCAGGGCTTCGCTGCGTGTACTGAAATCGAGACGCTCGCTGGGGCCATCAGTCGCGGCAAGAGAAAATGAAAGAACTTCTCCGAATCCGACACTAAACACGCGGCGGCATTCGGTGCGCCAGGCGATGACCTCGTAAAGCCCTGCGCGTCGATCAAGATATGAAACGGCTCAGCAGGACACAACTCCGGCTGTATGACATATGTAACAGCCATGGCGTCAAACAATGTGGGCGTCGGAGTCCGATTCCGCTCCGCCCACTGGTAGTACAACGCTGCGAGCGAATTCGTCATCGGCGTTCCTACGCTGAACAGGATGTTGCGCTTCACTTCATCCAGCATCAGTTGCGTGGAATCGAGCGGCATCATGAAAATCGGCACGCCACTCGAAAACAGTTTTTGCGCAGCTGCCACGTCGCTATAGATGTTGTACTCCGGCTGCGGTCCGCGATCTGGCGCGTAGCCCAAGTCGCCGTACCCGCGTCGAATCGAGCCGCCCATCAGCACCACGCGCTTCAATTTTTTGAAGGCAGCGGCATCGCGATCGATTGCCGAACCAATATTGGTCAGCGGACCAATCGCCACCAGCGTGATCTCTCCCGGCATTTTCCGAGCCTGCTGGAGCAGGAACTCCGCAGCATCAAGTTGTTTTTGAAAGGGCGGGCCATCCTGCGCCCAACGCGCTTGTGAAAACACGGCTGTGCTTTTCGTGGGAGCACCGGCTGCGATCGGAATATCCGTAGCGCCATTCTCCTTCAGAAAGCGTTGCACAAGGCGCGCGCGCAGTTCGGTGTCACCCCAACCAGTCGTGATACCCAGAATTTCCAGTTCAGGACTCCTCATTGCGAGAGCCAACGCAAATGCGTCGTCAATGTCGTCACCGATGTCCGTATCCACAATGACCTTGGTCTTGGAGACTGCAGGTGTTGCGGACTGCTGAGCAATCAATTGCAATGGCGCGCAGCTTAATCCCATCGCAAGGACGAACAATGGAAACCGCATTCGCTTCGTGTAGCGCAAAACGACCTCCTGCACAGACCCACGCAGATGCGTGAGAATATCACCGCGCGGAGTACTCCACTCCAGAAGGATTTCACGGCTTGGGAGTTTCTGGAGAAAATTGCCTGGATTGAACTGAAATGGGCGCTTCCAAGTGGTGCTGTGCAACGAATTTCCAACCTGCCCTTAAACCGCTACATCACGATTGAAGAAGGAAGGGACGCCTGGCGTTAGCAGCGACTTGCCAGTCACAAGTAGTTTTAAGACCCGGCTAGCTCGAAACAGGCAAGGCGTCGCGTTCACGGCGGCGGCGGGCCAGGTGGTGCATGGCAATGTTCAGGTAGATGTTCCCGCAGGTGGTTTCGATTGCCAGGATCATAGCTTCCGTATCGCGCGACCCCGCGAGTCCTTGATCGTTCATGTGAATCTCTGGCGGAAAAACTTTGAAGCGGTAGCCCTGATCGTTCAGCAGCGTCACCGAATTTCCGATGACCATATTCGCGAGCTCACAGACCGTCTCGCGCACGACCTGCTCGCTATCCGTCACTTCTGCACCGGTAAGAATTGCAGCAACCTTGAGCGCGACTTCCGGAGCGAGATCGAGAATGACGCGGCCCTCGATATCCCCTTTGATGACGATTAGCGCGGCAACACCCTTGCGGTGATAGGCTCCTTCTTCCATCAGGAGGTCGCCAATCTTCGTTGGACCCTGCAGTGATTCGGCAAATACCGCATCCGCTGCGTTAATGAACGGCTGAATCAAATCCATTCTCATGAACGATGCTCCCCGGCAAGAGCAACGGGCGCGCCGGCAAGGGCGGGATCGTCGCTCAAGACGTAACGAAGAATTTCATACAGCACTTCGGGCTTCACGGGCTTTTGCACAAAGTGTTTAGCGCCCTTCTGCAGCGCGGCAAGAATATTTTCCTGGTAGCCGACGGACGACACCATCACGATGCGCGCCTCAGGATATTGGCGCACAATGCGCTCGACCGCCTCGATGCCTTCCATTTGTGGCATGGTGATGTCCATCAAGACGATATCCGGCTTCGTGCGGTTGTACTCAGCGATAGCCGTCAGGCCGTCGCCGGCTTCGCCGGCAATTTCGCCGCCGAAGAGTTGCACCATCTTGATGATATTCTTTCGCGCGAAGACCGAGTCGTCCACAACGAGATAGCGGACCGGCTGGTTATCTTTCCTGAGCAAAGCGGCAAACTGTGGCATAACCTTCTCCTTGATCCTGGTCCCCGTTCAAGAACGGTTTGTGGAAGCAGGTATCCTTTCAATTTTTTCGTTCTTGTCGGACTTGTCGCCCCGGTCGTTCTTGTCGGGACGATCGAACTTTTCCTGGCGCGACGCTCGCTCCGATGCGCGATCGCCTCCAAAATTCGCGACCAAATGCTGGCCAATCGTGTCGAGTGGCACGATGCGATTTGCGTAACCCTTCAAAATGGCGGCACGAGGCATTCCCGGGACAACGCAGGTGTCCTCGCTCTGCGCGATCGTCATTCCGCCAGCGGCTTTAATGGCGCCTAGCCCTTCGGCGCCGTCTTCGCCCATGCCGGTCATCAAAACTCCCACACTCATTGGGCCAAATTCCTGTGAGACCGAGTGGAAAAGCACATCTACGGATGGCCGGTGGCCATTCACCGGAGCCGAATCGCTGAGCACCACCATGTCTCCTCGTGGCATGCGGCGCACCATCATGTGGCGGTTACCAGGACAAATCAGAGCACGCCCCGCCAGCAAGAGATCTCCGGACTTCGCCTCTTGAACTTCCAGTTCGCAACATTCATCCAGCCGGCGAGCAAACATTTCCGTAAAACCTTCGGGCATATGTTGGACGATCAGCAAGCTTCCGGTAAACTCCGCGGGAATTTGCGAAAGAACGAATTGGAGCGCGTTTGGTCCGCCCGTGGAAACGCCAATAGCGATGATGCGATGAGGGGGCAGCGCGACACGCGCATTTTTCTTTACTGGCTGTATAGGCTCCGCGATTGCGGGCGTCCCAATCCGGCTCCCTACTGCGCGCTTTGCGACTTTGATCTTTTCGATCAGCTGAGTCGCGATGGCGTCCAGATGGCCGGAAGACGCCTCCTTCGGTTTTGCAACGAAGTCGATGGCGCCAAGAGCCAGCGCTTTAAACGTCGCGTAGGCGCCTTCCTTCGAATGAGTGCTAACCATGATCACCGGGAGTGGCGCACGGCGCATGATGAGCCGCAACGTTTCCATACCGTCCATTCGTGGCATTTCAAGGTCGAGCGTGACAACGTCGGGATGAAGTTCCTCAATCTTTTTCAGTGCGAAAGCACCGTCCATGGCCGTGCCGACGACGTCAATCATCGGATCGCGCGCGAGAATATTGGGAATCAGTTTCCGCATCAATGCGGAATCATCTACTACGAGAACTCGAACGCGTTCGCTCATGCAATAGCCCCAAGAGGAATTGCGCGAGAGAGGCGCGAGAGAACTGCTGGAACATTCAGGATCAACACGACAGTACCGTCGCCGAGAATTGAGGCGCCGCTAACCAGATCGCTGGCAACAATATCGGCAGGCAGCGCCTTGATCACCAGCTCTTCTTCCCCTACCAATTGGTCTACTACCAGACCGAACCGCTTTTCGGCGGCTCCGATCACAATGACGAAACTTTTCTTCGAATTCTTTACCGGCTCGACCGCGTGAATCCCCTTCAGATTGTTCAAGCGAACCAGCGAAAGCACCTGGTTCCGTAGACGCAGAACCTCCCGCTGATCTACACGGTGAATCTCTTGAGCCGACGCTCGTGTAATTTCCACCACAGAGGAAATTGGCACCGCGAATAGCCGGCCACCCACGCGGAAGAGCAGCGTTTGAATACTCGCCAACGTCAGGGGAACACGCAGTTGAATCGTGGTGCCCTGCCCGGGATGGCTAATGACCTGGACCGTACCTTTGAGGCGATCGAGAACCGTGCGAACCACGTCCATGCCGACGCCGCGGCCCGACACCTCTGTCACTTCGGACGCGGTGCTGAATCCGGGCTCAAAAATAAGATTGGTAACTTCAGAGTCCAGCAGACGACCGGCTTCCTCCGCTTTTACCAGTCCCTTCTGAATTGCTTGTTTGCGAATACGATCAAGGTCCAGTCCGTGCCCGTCGTCCCGCACTTCGATCACGACTTGCGTGCCTTGATGATATGCGTTCAGAAAAATCGTGCCGCGAGCGCCTTTGCCCGCGGCGATGCGAGCTTCGCTCGATTCGATTCCGTGGTCCACGGCGTTGCGAACGATGTGCGTCATCGGCTCCGCCAGGGCGTCGAGAATCCCTTTGTCGAGATCGGTGTTCTCTCCTGCGAGTTCCAGGGCCACATCTTTTCCGCAGTGCTTTGCAACATCGCGAACCACGCGCGGGAAGCGGCGAAAGAGCTGTTCGACCGGAACCATGCGAATCTTCAGCACCGACTTGTGCAATTCGTCGAGCACGCGCGCCTGAAAGGAGAGCGCGTCCACCAGCTTGGCGCGAATCGGATCGCGAGAGTATTTTTGGTCGAACTCAGTGAGCGCACGATTCAACATCGACTTGCCAATGATCAGTTCACCGACCAGATTCATGACTGAGTCGATTCGCGATGCGTCCACCCGCAGTGTGCTTTCTGAAACGGCTGCGACGGCGGAACCCAGGGCACCGGC
>QHYO01000322.1:0-9219 GCA_003224135.1 Acidobacteriota bacterium
CAGCTGCCATCTTGAGGCTGAGCGTCTTGCCGGTCCCGGTTTCACCCAGTAGAACCAGCGTTTCTTTTGGGAACACCTCGAAGGAAAGGCCGCGCACGATGTCGCCTTCTTCGAATCCAACTCGAACATCGCGAAAGGAGATCGTCGCTTCCATGGGCGATCAGAAAACTTTGTTCGCAAGATACAATGCAAGCTTCGTCAGGAACGTGTCCGCAACAATGATCAACACAGAAGATACGACGACCGCTTGAGTCGTGGCACGTCCAACTCCCTGTGTCCCTCCTCGTACCGTCAATCCCTTGTAACAGCCCACCGTGGAAAGGATGAACGCAAAAACGATGGGCTTCATCATGCCCTGCATGATGTCCGCAAAATCGAGCGCGTCAATCGCGCGTGTCCAGAATTGCACAACACCAAGACGAAGAGAGAACACAGCCGCGACGCAACCACCGACTAGCCCGATAAAGTCAGAAAATGCCGTCAATAACGGCAGAACCAGGATCGTCGCGACAACCCGGGGCGTAACCAGTTTGCGACTAGGGTCGGTTCCCATCGCTCGCATCGCGTCAACCTGCTCTGTGACCAACATCGATCCGAGTTCCGAGGCAATTCCCGAAGCGCAGCGCCCTGTAACGAGCAGGCTCGTCAGAGTAGGGCCGAGTTCGCGCACCAGCGCAAGCGAAACGGCGTCACCAGTCAGCGACGTCTGCCCAAAACGTACAAACTGCGAGGCAGTCTGCAGCACCATTACCGCGCCGATAAAGAAACCCGTCAGCAGTACGATCGGCAGCGACCCGACTCCGATCTGATCCATTTGTTCAAGAGTGTCTTGAAAGTAGTGAGGACCGGAGAAAATATTGCTGATGGACTGGACCGCGAGGTAGGAATACTCCTGAACGCGCAGTACCGCTTCCTTTGCGCTGCCAATCAGTACCCGGGAAATCGAGGCACCTTGTGGCGCCGGAGGTTCGTTGCTGGTGACCTGCAGAGGCGTTTCTGCCACGTGTCCTATTCCGCCGCACCGTCCGCGAAGATGTCCCGGCCACGCCCGAGCTTCTATTACGGAGCTCGCGCGGCCTAACTCAGTCACACAGAAGCACTTCGACGCAAGCGTAACTGTGCCATCGATTGCCGTCAAGGAAAGTTGTGATTAGCGAGAGTTGTGCGCTCCCGTCAGTTTCCGGAAGGCGTTTATCAAGACGCAGGCTCCACGATACGTGGCACCGCTAGGATCGCTCCTACGCCTCGCCACCCTCTTCTCCAGGCGGCAACATGCACGTATGCCACTCTTCGTCTTCGGCGTGGGCGTCACAGAACCACCTGTCGCATGTCGCGCAGTGCACAGTCGCCGAATGATCGCACGGCTCATCGTAGGGCGACACGGCCTGACACCAGCGCTCCCGCTCATCGCTCTTGTCTTTCTCTTCTCCCACCGACACCTCCTCACGCCGCCATTCTACGCGCGTTGCTCCGGCTTGAAAGTGTCCGGAACGATACAGTTTGCGGGAGCATGAAAATCATGAGCAGGACTGGGATCCTAGGGAGCTGGCGCACGCACTCGCGTTGGAATCGTTCGACCGCGGTTTCCCAGATTTTGGGGAGCAATTATCGTTTGGGCTAAGTGGATCGAATGCGCCGTCATTTCGGCCTGGCATGCCGATTTTTCCACTCCTCTGCCAGTCGCTCATCCTCAAGAATTTGTTCAGGTGTCATGTGAGCTTTGGCAAAAGACAGGTTTGCTTCAACATCAGCCAGCCTGAACCACATGTAAGCTTGCACATAGTCCCTTTGAACTCCCTTCCCATCCAGATAGAGTATTCCCAAGTGGTTTCTCCCTTGTCCCGCGCCTCCCCAATCAGGGTCGTGCTCGGCGGCTTTTCTGTACCATTTGGCTGCCAAAGAATAGTTTGGGTTACGCCTTCCCCATACTCATACATTTGTCCCAGTGAGGTTTGTGCGTCGGGGTCGCCATGCTCCGCTGACTTTCTGAACCACTTCAACGCTTCGGGAAAGTTGCTCTTTCCAAACCAGCCCTGTTCATAGGCAGCACCCCGCCACATTTGAGAACTCGCATCACCCTGTTCCGCCCTCACCAAAAGTATTTTTTCATCGGGTTTTGAAAGCCGAGACTTGGATTTCAACTCAGCTTTTGGCGGAGCGTTTGCGGCTTGCGGCAAGGCCGCCGCCCACGGCACAACCATGGGAAGGACAAGAAACGGAAAGAAAAAGCACTGCCTCATACCCATAACTTCTTTTCGAAATGCTACACCTGGTCTGACCACTTTAGCTAGCGTAAGTCCCGCAATCGGACGCTGACCACTCCCGATTCTTCCAAACGGCTAGACGCAACTCGCCTCGGCAGCTAAACTCTATTTTTCCCTTTTCAGAGTTGAATCGTTCAGGACACCGCCGAGATGCTTCATTTCTACACCGCGGGAGAATCGCACGGACAGGCGCTGCTGGCGTTCTTGTCGGGCCTGCCTGCAGGAGTGCCAATCGACATCGAATTCATCAACCGCGAATTGCACCGCCGTCAGTTGGGCTACGGCCGGGGCGGCCGGCAAAAGATAGAGAAAGACCGCGCCGAAATCTTCGCAGGCGTTCGCCACGGACAAACCATCGGGGCACCGATCGCGCTGAGAATTGAAAACCGTGACTGGCAAAATTGGGAGAAGATTCTGGCCGTCGAGGCTTATCCCGAAGATGATTCCACCGCCAAAAAGTTGGTCGCGCCGAGGCCTGGGCACGCCGACCTCGCCGGTTCACAAAAATTCAACTTTCATGACGCTCGCTATATTCTGGAACGGGCTTCCGCTCGCGAAACCGCAGCGCGAGTCGCGGCCGGCGCTTTGGCCAAGACTTTACTGCGGGAGCTGGGAACGGAAATCGCTAGCCACACGATACAAGTCGGACACACGCGCATCGAGCGTGCCGCGAGCTGGGAAGAAATTCTCGCCATCTCGAACGATATGGAATCGCCCCTGCGCTGTGTCGACGCCGCCGCCCAGGAAAAAATGAAGGGCGAAGTCGATGCCGTGCTGAAAGCCGGCGACACCGTCGGAGGCGTATTCGAAATTGTTGCGCATAGTGTTCCTGTTGGCCTCGGCTCACACGCGCAATGGGACGAAAAGCTGGACGGACGAATCGCTCAGGCCGTGATGAGCATCCAAGCAGTGAAGGGCGTCGAAATTGGCGCGGGCATTATGGCTGCCGGATCGCTGGGCAGCGAAGTGCAAGATGAGATTTCCTACGACAAGTCCGCGAAAAAGTTCGCGCGCTCCTCAAACCGCGCCGGTGGACTCGAAGGCGGTATCACCAACGGTGAAGATCTGGTCGTGCGCGGCTACCTGAAACCGATCTCGACCTTGCGCCGCGCTCTGCGAACCGCGGACATGGTCACGAAAGAGCCGGTACAGGCGGCCTACGAGCGTTCCGACTGGTGCGTGGTGCCCGCTGGCGCGGTCGCCGGCGAAGCGATGGTTGCACTTGTCCTCGCCGACGCTTTTCTGCAAAAATTTGGAGGCGACTCCCTTACGGAGATGCGCCGGAATTTTGAGGGGTATGCCAGACAAATCCACGACTTCTGAACCGCCCACTTCGAAATCAAGTGGTGCGAAATCGCCCGCAGTGACTCCTAACGCTGCGGAATCGAGCTCCGCGCCAGAGAAAAGCGGACCTGCGCGTAAAATCTATCAGATCATGAAGTATGGCGACCCGATCCTTGAAAAGCCGTCCAAAAGCATCACCAAATTTGACGCCGAGCTCGCAGAGCTCGCCGAAGATATGTTTGCCACCATGTACTCGGCGCAAGGCATCGGTCTCGCCGCACCGCAGATCGGCAAAAGCATTCGCATCGCCGTCGTGGACGTCACGGGCGGCAAGAATCCTGAAGCGAAAATCGTGCTGGTAAATCCAGAAATCATTCATGGTGAAGGTGAAAAGCGCGAAGAAGAGGGCTGCCTTTCCATTCCCGGCTTTCGCGGCTACGTGGTCAGACCGCAATTCGTAACGGTGAAGGCACAGGACGTGAAGGGCCAGGAGTTCGAAATCCGCGGCGAAGATTTGTTGGCTCGTGCGTTTTGCCACGAGATTGATCACCTGAACGGGATTCTGTTTTTGACGCACTTGAGCATGCTGAAGCGCGACATGATCCGGCGAAAGATCAGGAAACTAAAGAAACAGGGTGAATGGTAATTCCCGTCCGCACTATTTTCTGCGGCACTCCGCAATTCGCGGTTCCAACTCTGAAGCATCTCCTCGATCAGCCCGACTTCGAGGTTGCCGCCGTGATCACCCAGCCCGATCGGCCTCGCGGCCGGGGACGGGGGGTTTCCTTTTCTCCTGTAAAAGAGGCGGCGGTCGCCGCGCACGTTCCGGTATTTCAACCGGAAAAGATTCGGACTCCTCAATCCGAAAACTTCCTTCGCGAAGCAAACCCCGACGCTGTCGTGATCATTGCCTACGGCCAGATTATTCCGGAGCGGCTCCTCGGCATTCCCAAACTCGGCTGGATCAATTCGCACGCCTCCTTGCTGCCCAAGTATCGTGGTGCGGCACCGATTCAGTGGGCCATCGCCCGCGGCGAACCCAGGACCGGTATCACCACCATGCGCATCGACGCAGGCATGGACACCGGTGACATACTATTGTGGCGGGAAACACCGATCGGTCCAACCGAGACAACTCCAGAACTTGCCGCGCGATTGGCGGTACTCAGCGCTCCTTTAATGGCACAGACCCTGCGCGGCCTTCGCGACCGAACAGTACAACCGACGCCCCAAAACCACTCCGAAGCTTCCATGGCACCGATGCTGGAGAAAGAAGATGGACGCATCGACTGGTCTTTGCCGGCGCAGGTCATTTTCAATCGCATGCGTGGTTTCACGCCGTGGCCCGGCGCTTACACCGGATTTAGAGGCGCGAGTTGCCAGATTGCGGGGGAACGGGTGTCTAAGGATCATGAGCCCGGGCTTTTTGCTGGCGAAATTCGTATCGCGGGCACAAAAATGCTTGTTGGATGCGGCGGGGAAACTCTTCTTGGGGTCTCACGCGTCAAATTGGAAGGTCGAAAGGATGTTTCCGCGCTCGAATTTGCGAATGGCGCCCATTTGCAACCTGGGGAACACTTCGACTGACGTTAGATTGCAGCCTGCAAATCGGTCAGGCATACTCAAAATTCGTCTCGTGGATCGTCGCCACTCTGGAGCAACTACTTGAAATCATTTATTGAATCGCGCCAACTCCGTGGTGTAGCCGGATGTCATTCCTGGCGTTGGTTGTGCCGCGTCACAGCTGCCTCAGGAATGGCAGCGCTGCTGATACAACCTGCGGGCATCGCCGCGGACACCCCGGTCGACAACGCTACAGATTCCGTAATGAAAGTGATGCAGAGCGAACTGAAACGCGCCACCGCGGACCTGGCGAAGAGCGACCCGGCGCCCTACTACATCAGCTATACGGTGTACGACCAGACCGCGATTGTGCTGGCGGGAGCGTACGGATCTCTGATTACCAACACCGGTGTACACCGCCGTCAGGCTGACGTGACGATGCGTGTCGGTTCGCCTGCACTGGACAATACGCACGGACAGAGCCGTAGCAGCGGAATGATTTCAGGAAGCATTCCTTTCGGAACGGATCCAGACGCGATTGCGCGCGTTTTGTGGGAACTGACCGATCGCGGCTACAAGCGAGCCTCTCCGGCCTTCTTGAACGTCAAAACCAATACTGCGGTGCGCGCCGAAGAAGAAGACAAGTCGCCTGATTTTTCAAAAGAGTCCGCGGTCACTCACACCGGAGAAGAAATCAAACTTCCCGATCTCGACCGACCAAATTGGGAAGCCGAGATTCGCAGGATTTCCGGAACATTTCGGAAATATCCTGAAGTGTACTTCGCCACGGTCGTGTTGCAAGTACAGAACGCAAAAGAGCGCAAAGTGACCAGCGAAGGTACCGCCGTCATTACTCCCAGCGCCTCCACTCGGCTGGTGATGGAAGCACAAACCCGTGCCGACGACGGCATGGACCTGCTGCGCGTTGAAACTTTCCAGGCTCCGTCCGCAAAAGAATTACCGGACGAAAAGGAATTGACCGCAAAAGCCGAAAAGATGGCCGCCGACCTCGACGCGCTGCGGAAAGCTCCGGTCGCGGAGCCTTACGCGGGACCGGCTTTGCTCAGTGGACGCGCGGCCGCGGTCTTTTTCCACGAAGTGCTCGGTCACCGGTTGGAGGGTCACCGCCAGCGGGACGAAGATGAAGGACAGACTTTTACAAAAAAAGTCGGGCAGGAAGTCTTGCCGAAGTTTCTGAGCATCGTCGACGATCCCACCAAACGCGAAATGGCGGGAATGAAGTTGGCAGGCACATACGAATTTGACAACGAAGGAGTGCCGGCGCAGCGTACGGAGCTGATCACTCACGGCGTATTGAAGGGCTTTCTCACTTCGCGTATGCCGATTAAGGGCTTCGAACATTCTAACGGCCATGGGCGCAATCAACCCGGACTGATGCCCACCGGGCGGCAAGGAAATTTGATCGTAAGTTCGTCGCAAAGCGTTCCTGAAAAAGACCTGCGCCAGAAATTAATCGACGAAGTGAAAAAACAGGGCAAACCTTATGGACTTTATTTCGACGACATTCAAGGCGGATTTACGCTCACCACGCGGTCTCTTCCGCAGGCGTTTCAGGTTCTGCCGGTGATTGTTTATAAAGTATATGCGGACGGACGGCCCGATGAACTCGTCCGCGGCGTGGATATTGTAGGAACTCCGCTCGCCGCGCTGACGCGCATCATTACTACGGGCGACGAACAGCACGTATTTAATGGCGTCTGCGGAGCAGAAAGCGGCAGCGTCCCGGTTTCGGCGGTCGCGCCGGCCATGCTTTTTTCTGAAATGGAAGTGCAAAAACGTGCGCACGAACACGATCGCCCCCCAATCCTTCCTCCACCGGGATTTGAGAACTCACAACTCAAACAGAACGTGCAACCGCAGGCGGAGGTGAAGCCATGAAAAACTCTCGACCCACGCTGCTCGCAATCCTTGCCGTTATTTTCCTGACCTGCGTTAAGCCCGCGACTGCCTCTCCGGACGGTGCGAACGGTGGCGATGCGATGCTCGCCGCCAAAGTCGCCGCAAAAGGCGACCCCATTCTCGATGCCCTACTCGCGGAAATGGAACGCTCCAAGGCGCAATTGAAAATGGATCAGCTGCGGGCGCCGTACTATCTCGAATACCGCGTGAGCGATGTGGAAGATTTCGTTACGGAAGCCGCCTTCGGCGCTACGCGCGAGGATCAGAAAGTCCACGTGCGCCTGCTCCGCGTGGTGGTGCGGCTCGGCGATTACAAACAGGACAGCTATTTCGGGCAAGGGGTCGGCGGCAATGCCCTTCTTCCACTCGACAATGATCCGATTGCCCTGCGTCACCAGATTTGGCTCGCGACCGACGAAGCATACAAATCCGCAGGCGAAGCACTCACGCAGAAGCAATCGATCCTGAAACAGTTCTCCGCGGAAGACCATCCTGTGGACGACTTCGCGAAAGCAACTCCCGTACAACTGGTTGAGCCAACCTTGTCGCTGAAGGTGGACGGTGACGATTGGAAGAAAACACTAGAATCAGTGACCGACCTTTACCGTCAATATCCGGAAATTCAGTCCGTTTCGGCTTCCGCGCGCTTCACCGTCATTAATGACTATATGTTGAACACGGAAGGCACCGTAACTCGCAATGGCAAATCGGTCTACACCATACAAGTGAATGCGGCAACGCAAGCGCCCGACGGGATGCGCCTGGGACGCACCCCGGCGTGGACTGTCGCTAAGCTCAGCGAATTGCCGACCAGAGAAAAATTGCTGCACGATACCAAGCAAGCTCTCGAAACCCTGAAAGCGCTGCGTCAAGCTCCAATTGTGGAAGAGGAGTATCGAGGGCCGGTTCTTTTTTCGCCGGACGCTGCCGACGATGTTGTCGCCTCGCTGATCGGAAACAATGTGCTGGGACGCAAACCGCAGCTCGGCGCGCCGAACCGCACGACGGGAACGTTTGCTACAAGCTACAAGTCGCGAGTGCTGCCACCCTTTTTGGACGTGGTCGATGACCCGACGCTAAAGGAATTTCAGGGTAAGAGCCTCACAGGTTCGTATGAAGTGGACAGCGAAGGAGTGAAGGCGCGGGAAGTCGACATCATCCAAAAAGGCGTCCTGACAAATTATCTTTTGGGACGGCAGCCAATTCGCGATTTTCCGGAATCGAATGGACACGGACGCGCCGCGCCCGCGGCCCCTCCGATGCCGAGTCTCGGCGTGCTCCTGGTTAAGAGCTCGGAAGCGCTGACACCGGACGCTCTGAAAAAACGTGTTGCGGAGCTCGTCAAGGAGCAAGGCAAACCGTTCGGGTACCGCGTCGAGACCATGGCTGGACCGGCGCCCAGGCTGCTGTATCGCGTTTATGCAAAAGACGGACACGAAGAATTGGTGCGTGGTGCCGTGTTCAGCGAACTCGACGTGCGCGCATTGCGCAGCGATTTGAGCGCTGCGGGAAACGATCCATTGGTCAGCAACCGCACGGGCGGAATCCCTTCAACGGTGATTGCTCCTTCCCTGCTCTTCGATGAACTGCAAGTGAAGCGCGCGGACACAAGCAAAGATAAGTTGCCGGAGTATCCAGCTCCGCCGATTAACTAGAAACGTTCCATGAACTTTCGCGAACGACTCGAATGGCTTTTCCGCATGGTGCTGCTGGTATTCATTCTGGAATCCGCAGCATTGTTGAGCGCGATCACCGCGATGCGAATTGACATCCACGGGCGCGAAGTCCGCATGCCGAATCTTGTCGGCAAAAACGTCGCAGACGCGAACAGCGAATTGCGTTCGCGCGGCCTGGTGCTGCGCGTTGCAGACCGCGTTTACAGCGAACAAACCATCAACACCGTTGTGCGGCAAACGCCGTCACCTGGCTTGCTGATGAAAGTCTCACAACAAGCGCACGTGGTGTTGAGCTTGGGGCAACGGCAATTGCAGATTCCGTCGCTCGAGGGCAATTCGCTACGTGTTTCGCGAATTGAATTGCTGCGCGCCGGATTGCAAGTCGGCGAAGTTTCGACGCTCACGCTGCCCGACGTCACTGCCGACACCGTGGTGCTGCAGAATCCGAAGCCGGGAGCGGGAGGCGCGTCGCCGCGTGTGGATGTGCTGGTATCGCAAGGGTCACGCGAAGA
>QHYO01000322.1:9358-12891 GCA_003224135.1 Acidobacteriota bacterium
AACCGTCGCCGAATAGAACCACTCCATTTCGTGGCGCAAGCACCTTTGCCAAGGATCAGGCTTTCGCAGCTGCGCCGCCCGATGCGCGGCCGTCCGCGACGGGCCGGGACGACGCCCCTACTGCTTTGGCAATTGCAACAGTAACCCGCTGCCATTCCCCGCCGATTCCACCGTGGGCAACTGTCCATTCCACTTCTCGATCAGCGCTCGTTGGTTTTCCAGCTTGCGAAGTTCCAGCATTTGCGGCGTCAACGAAGCCAGCCGTATCCGGTTGGACTCCGCTTCGCCCTTCGCGCGATTGATCGCTGACTGCGCATCCCCTTCCGCTTCGGCAATTTTCTTCGCCGCCTCGACCTGCGTCATCGCCAGTTCATTCCGAGCTCGTTGACAGCGAAATTGGACCCGTCCTTGTCGCGATTCACGATCGCCCGTATACTTCCCCGCCACCGACCCTGGACAAGGCCGAATACTCATGAAAACCACCGCGAAGAAAGGAGCGACCAAATCTGCCAAAGCCTTCACATCGAAGGTCGCGGCTAAACCCACCACCAAGCCGCCCAAAAACACAGCGAAGCCATCCGCAATCAAGGTATCGCTCCAGAATGAAGTTCAGTCGGCGCTCAAATGGCTGAAGAGCCACAGCACCAAGGCCACTCTCGACGGCATGGCCCGTTACGCCCTTCCCTCGGACAATGCATTCGGCGTCGCCTACAGAGACATGAAAGTGTTGGGCAAGCGCCTCGGGCGAAACCATGAACTCGCCGGCGCTCTCTGGGACACGGGTGTGTACGAGGCGCGCATGGTGGCCTCGTTCGTTGCTGATCCCGCACAGCTCACGCCCGCACAGATGGACCGCTGGTGCAAGGCCTTCGACAACTGGGGCATCTGCGACACCATGTGCTTCAACCTGTTCGACCGCACGCCGCATGCCTGGGCCAAGGTTACGCACTGGAGCAGCAGCAATGACGAGTTCGTCAAGCGCACCGCATTTGCTCTGCTGTGGAGTCTCAGCGTGCATGACAAGCGCACTGGCGACGAGCCGTTCATCGAGGGCCTCACGCTCATCGAGCGCGCCGCCAGCGACGAGCGCAACTTCGTTAAGAAGTCCGCGAACATGGCCCTGCGCGCCATCGGAAAACGCAATCGCACGCTCAATGCCGCCGCCATCGCGGTGGCCCGCCGTCTGGCAGACTCGCCCAACTCCGTAGCGCGTTGGGTAGGAAAAGATGCGCTAAGGGAACTCACGAGTCCGTCGGTAATCCGCCGCCTCAGGCCGCGCGCCCCTAACAGGGGGTGAAACTGGCTTTTGACTTGGTATCTAGATTTTTCTGCGGGTGCCCCGCGATCGAGCCCGCCAACTCTTAAAGTTTTGCTTTCACTTCCGCGATTTTCTTGTCGCCTCCCGCCTTCGTGCCTATACTCTGTAGTCATTCACCATCTTCCCTGGAGGACTCTGGAATGAGTGGCCGCCCCTGGTTCGCACTACTAATCCCCTTCACTGTCACATTGGCGCTTGCGCAGTCCGCAATCTCGCCCTCGCACCCAAACTCTCCTCCACCCACCAACACAGCGCCCACCTCCGCGCCCTCCATGACTTCTGTATCGGCTCCCACGTTCAGCAAAGACGTCGCGCCCATCCTCCAAAAAAATTGCCAAGTCTGCCATCGCCCTGGTGAAGCGGGTCCCTTTTCCATGCTCACCTATGAGCAGACGCGCCCCTGGGCCATGGCCATGAAAGTCGCTGTACAGACAGGCAAAATGCCGCCGTGGTTTGCCGATCACCGTTACGGAAAATTTTCCAACGCCATGAGCCTGAGCTCCGCCGAAATCGAAACACTCGCAAAGTGGGCTGACGCCGGCGCGCCCAAAGGCGATCCGGCAGACATGCCTCCTCCCGTCGATTGGGTCGAAGGCTGGGGCATCGGCAAGCCCGACGCCGTTTACCAGCTGCCTGTCGCGTACGACGTGCCCGCTTCCGGCGTGATCGACTACCAGCACGTCATCGTTCCCACCGGATTCACCGAAGACAAATGGATTCAAGCCGCCGAGGTTCGCCCCACCGATCGCATGGTGGTTCATCACATCATTGCGTACGTGCGCGAACCCGGCTCGAACTGGTTCCGTGGACAAAAGCCCGGCGTCTTTTTCACTGCTCCGCAGGTCAAAACAAAAGAGCAGCCCGACACCAGTGCCCTTCCCAGCGATTTTCTCGTTGGCTACGCTCCCGGCCAGCCTCCCGAAATTCTTCGTCCCGGTCAGGCCAAGCTCATCAAAGCCGGCTCGGACATTATTTTTCAGGTGCACTACACGCCGCACGGTCACGCCACTCGCGATCAATCGAGGCTCGGCATCATCTTTGCCAAGGAGCCACCGAAAGAGCGTGTCCTCACCTTGTCCGCCACCAATGGCACATTCAAAATTCCTCCCGGCCATCCCAACTATCGCGTCGATTCCAACTTTGTCGTTGGCGCCGATGTAAGACTTTCTGGTTTGCATCCGCACATGCACGGACGCGGCAAAGATTTTGAATATCGCGTGGTGTATCCCTCCGGCGAAACCAAAATTCTGCTCAGCGTTCCGCACTACGATTGGCATTGGCAGAATTGGTACAACCTGGAGGAGCCGATCGCTTTACCCAAGGGCACTAAAATCGATTGCACCGCGCACTTCGATAATTCGCCCAGCAATCCGGAAAACGCTGACCCCACAAAAGAAGTCACCTGGGGCGAACAAAGCTGGGATGAAATGATGGTTGGATTTTTTAACCTGGTGTTCGACGCAAAAATGCCCGTAGAAAATCTTTTTCCCGACAAGAAAAATCCCGCCGGACTCGCCAGCAAATGACGCAAGCAAATAACGATGGGGTGTCGGAAGCAACGGGAGAGGGAAAGGAAAACGGAGTAAAAAAATCGAGGGCGCAATCGCTGTTAAGCGCTTGCGCCCTCTAACTGAGCCGTAAAGTTTCTAACCTCTTCGATTCTTTCTGCCGGTATAACCCGCCATCAGGCTTTGCGCTGTCAGGCTTTCACCCACCAGGCTTTTGGCCGTCAGGCTTGTCACATCCGGCAAACAGCGCCGTTGAGGCTTCGACTTCGCAGTTCAATTTCGCTGCGCAACCGCCGTTAAGCAGGTTGCGCGCTCTACTGAGCCGTAAAGTTTCTAACCTCTGCGATTCCCTCTGGCGGCGTCCTTGCCATCAGCTTTTGGCCGTTAGGCCTGGGCCTTCAAGCTTGTCCACCTACCAGATGGAGCCGTTAAGGCTTCGAGCTTTGCAGTTCAATCTTTGCGCGTCGACCTTTGCAGGTCGAACTCGCGACGCATCGGCTGTGAAGCTTTCTGCGTCTTTTAAGCTGAGCCGTAAAGTTCTTAAGCTTCCCGGTTCAATCTGTGCGCAAGATAATATTTGCGGTTTGCGGCGTCAATCAAATTCGCATTGAAACGTTGTGCAAATCTGTGGACGGGTGTGCAAAACGGTGAAAAGTGAAACGGCGAGCAGCTAGCGAATCCAAAGTGCGGAAAAGATAGTGCTAGGA
>QHYO01000322.1:12926-26027 GCA_003224135.1 Acidobacteriota bacterium
AGTCATTATGATGGGACATCATTTGTGGCGCCCTCGCAATGGGCATGATGCTGCCTACAACTCAAGGTGGAGGATCGCGATGCAATATCTATTGATGCTGTATTCAGAAGAGGGCGGCTGGAACCAGCTGACGAAGGAGCAGCAGGACCAAGGCATGGCTGCGTACAGAGCTTACACAGAAGCCTTGCAGAAGGCGGGCGTGCTGAAGGGCTCGAACCGGCTTCAGCCGACTTCGGCGGCGACAACAGTGCGTCTGGCAAACGGCAAGCCGCATGTACTGGATGGTCCGTATGTTGAGTCGAAAGAACAGATCGGCGGCTACTACCTGATTGATGTGGCCGATCTGGATACGGCGATTTCCTGGGCCGCGCGTTGCCCGGGCGCTGGCCATGGCACAGTTGAAGTGCGGCCAGTGTGGAGCTTGGCGACGTAGTCGCGATAGTGGGGGAGAACGGATGAGCTTCGGCGATGGTCATTCGCGGAGCGACAAGGCAGAGACGGGCGACGAGCAGTTGCTGACTCCGCCTACGGGCGGAGAGCAGGCACGCCAGGGTGCAAGCACCGCTCGAAGCATTGCGGCACGAGCTGCTGCGGAAGCTGTGGCGCGCCGGAGCTACGGCAAGCTCGTGGCGTTTCTGGCGGCACGCACGCGGGATGTGGCTGCCGCCGAAGACGCGCTTTCAGAGGCGTTCGCTGCGGCGCTGACAGATTGGCCGGTGAAAGGGTGTCCAGCGAACCCGGAAGCGTGGCTGCTGACAGTGGCTCGCAGGAAGACGATCGATATGCATCGAGGACGACGTCGGGATGAGATTGCCAGCGAAGAGTTACGAATTTTCGCGCTCGGGCTGGAGGCTGTGTCTCTCAATCCCGGGATTCCGGATCAGCGACTCGCCCTGATGTTCGTGTGCGCGCATCCGGCCATCGAGGCAAGCGTCCGTGCGCCGTTGATTTTGCAGACGGTGCTGGGGCTTGATGCGAAGAAAATTGCGTCGGCGTTCCTGATGTCGCCCGCAGCGATGGGTAAGCGACTTGTGCGTGCGAAGGACAAGATCCGGCAGGCGGGGATTTCGTTCAGCGTGCCGGAGCGCGAGGAGCTTGCCGGCCGGCTCGACACGGTGCTGGACGCGATTTACGCGACATTCGCGGAAGGGTGGACCGACCCTGGCGGGACGGATGCCGCGCGCCGTGACCTGACGGAAGAAGCGATGTTTCTCGCCAGGCTGGTCGCACAGTTGCTGCCGAAGGAGCCGGAGGCGCTGGGTCTGCTGGCGCTGATACTGCATGCGGAAGCGCGGCGTGGCGCGCGGCGCAATGACAGGGGAGACTACGTGCCGCTGGCCGAGCAGGACCCATCACTCTGGGACGCAGCGATGATTGACGAGGCCGAAGCTCTGCTGCAGCGAGCGAGCGGAATGAATTCGATTGGCCGGTATCAGTTGGAAGGCGCGTTGCAATCGGCGCACGTTGATCGGTGCCGCACGGGTCAGGCGAACTGGGCAGAGGTGGTGCAACTGTACGACGCGCTGTTCGCACTGGCTGGTTCTCCGGTGGTGGCGATCAACCGAGCGCTGGCGATTGCGGAGCTGCATGGCGCTGGGGCCGCACTTGTCGTTATGCAGGAAGTAGCAGCGGACCAGCGGCTCGCGGAATATCAACCCTATTGGGCGGCGCGTGCGGTGTTGTTGGCGAAGACCGGTGCGCTCGGCGAAGCGCGCGAGGCGTACGAGATCGCGATTGGACTGGAGCGCGATGCGCCAGTGCGTCGATTCCTCCAGGAGCGACAGGCAGCGCTGAAAGGCTGAATTCGCTCTCCGGCTATTTGGCGGACTGCTTTTTGTGCAGATCGGTGCAGACCGAGAGGGCGTTGTTGGGATTGACTGCGGAGTCGCCTTCTTCGATGTGCTGGACGATGCCGTTTTTGTCGATGACGATGTTGGCGCGCTGCGCCCACTGGTAGGACTCGGACTGCACGTCGTATCCCTTGAGGATGCCGTAGGAGCTGAGCATCTTTTTATTCATGTCGCTGAGCAGCGGAAACTTGATATTGATTTGCTTGGCGAAGGCGGCGTTGGCTGCGGGGGAATCCATGCTGACGCCGAAAACTTCCGTATCCGAGGTGTCGATTTTGCCGCCGTCGATTCCAGACTGGACCGCCTGGAGTTGTTTGGTTCAACCACCTGTGAAGGCGAGCACATAGACGGCGAGAAAGACATTCTTCTTGCCGCGAAAATCGCTGAGTTTGACACTTTTCCACTGATCGCTGAGCAGGGTGAAGTCAGGCGCGGTGTCGCCGACTTTGAGCGAGACTTTGGCGACTTGATCAGTTTTTTGCGCGGACGAAGTGTTGAGAGCCCCAAAAGGCAAGGCGGCAAGCAGTAGAGCGGCAGAGACGGCACGTTTTCTCATGTATGGTGCTCCTTCATTCGAACGGATCGCTAGATACTAGCACGCATTGTTTCGTTCCGTAAGACTGTAATGCGGAATGGCCTGAGCCGAAAGACAAAAGATGAAAATTGGACATGGAGCGGGCGCCATTGGCGGGCGAGTAGTGGTTTTGGACTATTCCCTCATCCCCTCTGCGCGCATACAGTCGCGGCAACTGTTTGTGTGATTAAACGGGGGATGTATGTCCACACTTGCCGCAAATCTTGGGGCTGCAGTTCCAGTCGAGCGCGTGGGAACATGGAAGCGGAGGGCGATTGCCATCCTGCTGATGGCGGGGATCGCGAGTTTCTTCTGGGTGGATTCGCGTTATCCGTCGCTCCTGAAGAAATATCACGCGGGCGCGCAGATCAAAGTCGCGGGCACGCTGAGCTTTGACAAAGTGTATGCCGTGGACCGCACCATGCCGCTAGCGACGCGCGTTTGGAAAACGAGCGTGAACTGGTTGAACACGAATCGAATCGGAATGACGTTTGGCTTCTTTTTCGCGGCGGCGGCTTTGACTTTTTTGGGAACGATCGCGTCGAGGCGCACGCGGTTCGCTCCGGCAAATGCACTGGTGGGGGCGATAGCTGGTATGCCGCTTGGCGTTTGCGCGAATTGCGTGGCACCGATCGGGCGGGCCCTTTACGCCTCTGGGATGAGCACCGAATCGGTGCTGGCGACGATGTTCAGTTCCCCGACCTTGAACGTGGTCGTGCTGGCGATGACATTTTCTTTGTTTCCGGCGCAGGTTGGAATTCTGAAACTGGCGACAGTGTTTGTAATGATTTTTGGAGTGGCGCCGCTGCTGGGGATTGGGCAGAAGCAATTGAACGCAGACGTGTGCGAGCTGAAGATTCCCGCCAGAGAAACATGGCGCGACGCGCTAGTGGGAATCGCGAAGACGTATGGCAAGAGCTTTTGGTACGTGCTGCGTGCGGGACTGCCGTTGATGTTGGTGGCGGCAGTATTGGGAGCGTTCGTGGCGGAAGTGGTGCCGCAATCCGCGTTGCTCGGAAATGTCACGTTCTTGGGAATTCTCGCCGTAGCGTTGATTGGGACGTTTCTGCCGGTGCCGATGGCGTTTGATGTGGTGATCGCCTATATCGCTTGGAGTAAGGGCGTTCCGCTCGCCTACGTTGTGGCTCTGGTTTGCACTTTGGGGATTTACAGCGTGTACTCGTTTAGTGTTGTAGGGAAAACGATTTCGTGGAGGGTTGCCTCGTCGGTTTATGGCGCCGTGGCGGGGCTGGGAACCTTAGCGGGACTCCTGGCGTGGAGTTGGAAGTAGTCAAATGGCCAGCTCCGCACGAGATTCAGACCGAAAACGTACCACGAGATAATTCCTGAGAAAAAACCGTCCGCCGCAGACGGCTGTCGCTCCAACAACGAGCGTACGAGGACCGGCCGCCATAAGGGCGAAAACGCCCTTTACGCCAGCAACCCTCGAACTAACGCAGGTAGCCCCAGTTGTGAAGTTTGTCGGAGTCTTCTACCCAACGGTCGCCAATGTCGGTGCGGTAGTACATGTTGGGGATGAGAATGTTGCGGATGCGGGAATAGACCTGGGCTTGCGCTTGCTTCATGGTGGTGCCGGTGCCGACAACAATGAGAACAACACCGGAAGTTCCCGCGACGAGCCACTGACCGTTGAGTTGCTTCACGTCTTCGATGTGCACGCCGTCCTGATTGGGTTTTTTGAAGACGATTGCGGCATTTTTTGAAAAAGATTCGAACGTCGCATCGTCGTCAAACGGAAATGGCGGAACGACGATGCGCACGCCGATCTGAAATCCAGTGCGCGTGCGCCACTTCGGTTCGAGGCCATTGGCAAGTTCCCAGAAAAGCTCGCTGATCGGCGTCAGCAATCCTTCCTGCTGGATGCTGATCGTCGGATATCCGAAGCGCGACGTGAATTCTAGCGGATAGATGCCGTTGTTGTTCACGATGCAGTTCAGGTCGATGTAGCCAACGTATCCTTCCTGCGCCAGCTTCGACTCCATTTTGAGAAGCGTTTGCGTGAAGAGTCGGTTCGGCTCGCTCCAGAACATGGAGGTGCCCATCTCTCCGGTGGGCGGGCCGATGTTGCCGGGAAAAAGTTTTTTGTGCTCGAAGTTGATGTTTACCGGAGTGATGAAATTTTTGCCGTTGAAGAATGCGCCGACGGCGACTTCTACTCCGGTCACGCGGCGCTGCAATTGAAAAACTTTGATTTCGTCGGAGAATGCTTTTTTGTAGGCTTCGAGCATACGTACGACGTCTTCACCGTCTTCTTCTTCGCCGACAAAAAGCCTGCGCTTGACGTTTTGCGCTTCGCCGCTGGGTTTGATTACGTAGCGGTCGGGATTTTTCTTCACGAATTCGATAGCGGGATCGAAGGAGTCGAAGTCCTCGTAAGGAATGATGTTGACGCCAGCTTTCTTGAGCTCTTCCTGACCGAAGGAGCGATCGTCCTCAAGGCTATCGGTGTACAGCGAACCGCCAATGACTGGTTTTCCAGTGGCGCGCAAGGCTTGGGCTTTGGCACCTTGGCCGAGAGTATCGTCGAATACGACGATATCGGCCCACTTGGCGTCACGCTCCCAATCTTTGGATTTGGGAACGAAGCCATCGGCAATGTCGCGTTCTCCTTCAGCTTCAATGTAATAGCGGACGTCGTGACCTTCTTTTAGGACTTCCCATGCAATATCGCCGATCAGACCGGAAATAGAAGCGAAGAGAAATTTGCGTTTATCCATTGCGGTTTGCGGGGGCTCCGAGACAACTATTGATATGTTACGAAGAATTTGCCGAATTCATGTTACAGGATATTCAAAAACAACGTGATTGGCGTTGCGCCTCGGGCAACCTGGCACAAGAAACGCGAGTCTGACTAACGGGTCGACCTAACCTTAAGGGCAAACTTTGCGTAAACCTGCCCTTTAGTTCAGGTTATACTGGGGGCGTTGGTCGCGGTGAGTGCGTACGAGCTCGAAGAGCGATCGAGAAGTACGGTCCGGTTATGAACTCAGGGCGAGTGAATAGACTTGTCAGGGCGTGAAGGTAGACGCCCGGAGACCCGTAGCGGCACAACGAATCAGTTCGGGGTTTTGTAAGCACAACTTGTTTCACCTCAGGACGCGTAAATCGACGCCCTGAAACCCTGAAACCCGAATTTACCAGAGAGGTGACGATTGCGTCGAACTCTGCTTGTCATGCTAGGAATTGCCGTATTGTTTTCCAGCGTTGCCACCGAAGCCCAGTCGAAACATTCCAAGTCGAAGAACAAGAAGGCTGCGGCAGCCGCGGAGGACAATTCCGCCGCTCCGGACAAAATTCTGTACGACCGGGCTATTGTTGACATTAAGAAGGGCCGACACGAAGTCGGGCGGCTGAATCTTCAAACGCTCATCAATACATATCCGGACAGCGAGTATCTTGCAAAAGCAAAACTGGCCATAGCGGATTCCTACTATAAGGAAGGCGGCAGCGCTAACCTCACACAGGCTGTCGCCGGCTACAAAGACTTCATCGTCTTCTTCCCCTTCCTGCCGGAAGCTCCGTACGCGCAGATCCAGGTCGCGATGACTCACTATAAGCAGATGGAGAAACCCGACCGCGACCGGACGGAAGCCAAAGCTGCGGAAGAAGAATTCCAGACGTTCCTGGCGAAGTATCCGCAAGACCCGCTGGTACCTAAGGCTGAGCAGCATCTGAGAGATGTTCAGGAAGTTCTGGCCGAAGGCGATTTTCGCATCGGCTACTACTACTATGTGAAGGGCGATAAACGTGCTTCGGCTGGAAGATTACTTTCCATAACGAAGCGATATCCGCTCTACAGCAGGTCCGACGAAGCACTGTGGATGCTCGGCGATATTTTCGAGAAGAGCGAAAAAAAGGAAGTTGCGTCAATCTACTATTCGCGCATTGTGAAGGAATATCCTCTTTCGCCGAGAGTGGACGATGCCAAGGGTAAACTCGTAGCGTTTCATGTTCCAGTGCCGCAGCCAGATCCGAAGGCGCTCGCGTGGATGCAGGCCGAGGCAAACGCACCGCGCCAGCGTCCGGGAATGCTCAGCAAGCCGATGAGCTTGATCAAAAGCGGACCTCAGCGCGAGTTAAGGTATTCATCTCGATTGGGAACTCCCCAGATGGAAGCGGAGACTGACAACACAAGTGTCGCAGACGTGTTGACCGGCGGAGGCAAGACGCAAATCGGTGCAGGCGGAGGAAGCAGCACTCCCGGGAACACGGCAGTCGTGGAAATCGCAACACCGGGAACTGGCGCGAATGGCGGCTCAACGGTCGAACGTGGCGATACCGGAGGTGGAACTCCGGCAGCGACGGGGGATGCAAACGCAAACACCGACGCGCCGGCAGCTGCAAATCCGCCACCAGCAGACGCTGACGCTGCGGCGGCGCCAGGCGCGACCGGCAGCGCTTCTGACGCCAGCGCCAATCCGGCAAGCGGCAGCGCGACCGACCCTAACGCGAAACCAGCAAACGACAGCACCACCGATCCAAAGAAAGAGTCCACCAGCAAGAAGAAAAAGGGCCTGAAAAAGATTATCCCCTGGTAGATTCCGGATTTCCTGATGGACCGAGGAGGGCGCTATTTAGCGCCCAAGTGGACGTGTTCCCTTCCGACACACCTTTGGCCAGTTTGCGTTGACGCGTTCCACCCCTAATGCTCCAATAACCGAGTGAGGCCCCCTTCAGTCTGGGAGGCCGCGCGGCGTGTGTGTGGGTGCATCGGAGGAAGTTCGGTGGCCAAGATCCTGGTTGCGGACGACAACAGCAATATCCAGAAGATGGTGGTCCTCGCCTTGAAGGATCAGGGGATTGAAGTCGTTGCTGTGGGCAATGGCGAGGCGGCAGTCCGCAAAATTTCCGATATAAAACCCGATCTCGTCCTCGCCGACATTTTCATGCCAGTCCGGAACGGTTACGAAGTCTGCAAATTCGTCAAGGACAATTCAGCTCTTTCGCACATCCCTGTCATTTTGCTGGTCGGCGCGTTCGATCCTCTTGACGAGCAGGAAGCGCAACGCGTCGGCGCGGATGGCGTACTGAAAAAGCCGTTTGTGCCGCCCGACCCGTTGATTTCCATGGTGAAATCTGCACTGACGCGAGCTGGAGTGGTGTTGGGCGCGCCAGTTGTTCCAACGCCGCCGCCTCCTATGCCGGTTGCCGCAAAATCAGAACCGGCGCCTTCGCCGCGAGTTGTCCCTCCGCCGCCGCTCCCCGCTTTTGCCACATCGCCCGAAGAGGAATTTGCCGCCCCGGTGCCGTCGTCGCGCTCGAATCCCTTCACCATCGGCAAAGGCGCGCAACCGCTCGCTTTCGGAAGTTTGCTCGATTCGTCCACCACAGAAGACGATGCGGTATTTGCGATTTCGCCGACCACACATGCAGTGCCGGACAGAGATTGGGGAAGTTCTTCGGCGGCTGCTGAAGAGGATGAAGCCGAGGAAGATTCGAATCGCGGCGGCTGGCGCGTAAGTTCCCTGCAAGAAACCGCGGACGAAGTGCCGGCAGGCCAGGCTGATTGGCGCGAAGCAGCATTTTCGGGAATCGCTTCGGAGAAAGCGCACACGGCGGGATGGGCTCCATCGATCGAGAAGAACGATCTGTCGATCACCGAGGAAGAAGCGGCTGCGTTGGCACGCAATCCTGCGGATTTCTCTGCGCTCTCCGGTTCGCGCGGCCAGGAAGACTGGGCCAAGGCGATCGAAGCCGTGATTCCTGAAAATCCGCAAGTTGCACAGGAGTCCACTCTTCCATCCGTCCCGGAGTTGCCCGAGGTGCCGCCACCCCCTCCGCTTCCGGAACCAGCGGTCACGGAAACCGAGCCAGAGATCGCCGGAGCTAAACCGGATGTGAATTCCTGGATGGCAGGTGCAGTAAGCCCGTGGGAGGCTGAAATGCAACGGGCGAGCCAGCTAACTTCCACGTGGGATACCGCGAAATCATCGCCGGCGGTCGTGGTCGAAGAGACCTCGGCAACCGAGACGTTCCTCGATTCCGGATTGCTGACTCGAGCGCCCGAGCCGCAGACAGAGGAGCATCTAGTAGCTCCATCAACGCCCGAACCAGTTTCCGATGAGCAGGCGCCGCCGCAACCCGCAATCGAGGCCGCAGCTACAATAGCGTCGTTGCTTTCCCCTGTGACTCAGGAAATTCTCCACGAAGAGGCGGCACATGCGGTCGCGGAACAGCAACCCGAATTGCACGAAACAGCAGCATGGGCAACGCCTATTGCCAGCAGTCCAACGCCTGCTTCCGCTCTTGACATGGATGAAATCGTTGCGAAGGTGCTCGCGAAGATGAATCCTGAGGTTTTGCAGGCCGTCACCCGCGAAATCTTGAAGCCTCTTGTGGAAGCAATGATCAAGGACGAACTGAACAAGAACTAATTCCCTTTCTTGCGGCTCCTTTCCATCGAAAAACACACTTCCCTGCCGCGAGCGCATCGCGTTGACGTCTTTGCTTTCCTGCCCGTATAGTCAGGGATTGCACTGGACACGTTAGAATCCGCATTCCTATCAGGAGAATCTTCAGGCATGGCCCGGGATATCGCGAAGGCGTACGACCCTCAGCAGATTGAGCCGCGCTGGGCGGAATTCTGGATAAAAGACGGCCTTTTTCGCGCCGACGCAAGGGCGCCTGGTCCGGTTTTTTCCACTGTCATCCCACCGCCCAACGTGACCGGCTCGCTGCACATCGGCCACATGCTGAACCACACGGAAATCGACATTCTCACTCGTTGGCACCGCATGCGCGGTTTCAATACGCTCTATCTGCCGGGAATGGATCACGCAGGGATATCGACTCAGCGTGTGGTGGTGAAAAAACTCGCAGATCAAGGCATCGACTACCGCCAGCTGGGCCGTCAGGAGTTTGAAAAACGGGTTTGGGAATGGAAAGCCGAGAGCGGCGGCAAGATTATCGCGCAGATGAAGCAGATTGGAGAAAGCTGCGACTGGTCACGTGAACAATTCACGCTCTCGCCGGAACTTTCTCGGGTAGTACGAGAAGTCTTCGTGCGGCTTTATGAAGAAGGACTGATCTATCGAGCACATTACTTAATTAATTGGTGTCCGAGCTGTTTGACCGCGCTGAGTGACCTCGAAGTGGGTCACGAAGAGCGGCAGGGTCACCTCTGGCACATCCGTTATCCCGTTGCGGGCGGGTCGGAATTCATCGTCGTAGCCACAACTCGTCCGGAAACGATGTTGGGCGACACGGCAGTGGCTGTGCATCCAGAAGACGAACGCTATCAGCAGCTGATTGGCAAGAAATTGATTTTGCCGCTAATGAATCGTGAAATTCCGGTGATCACCGACACGATGGTTGACCGCGACTTCGGCACGGGCGCCGTGAAAATCACGCCAGCGCACGACCCCAACGACTTCGAAGCGGGACGCCGCCACAACTTGCCTGAGATTGATGTGATGACCGAGGACGGCAAAATGAGCGCCACGCGAACGAAAATTGTCGAGGATTTAGAGGCTCAGGGACTACTCGAGAAAATCACGGATCACAAACTGTCGGTGGGCTTTTGCGAGCGCTGCAAGACCGTTGTGGAGCCGCGTGCTTCTACGCAATGGTTTTGCAAAATGAAGCCGCTTGCAGAAAAGGCTGTAGCGGCGGTAGAGCGCAACGAAATCTCCATGCTTCCGGAGAACCGGCGCGAGGAGTTCTTCCACTGGATGCGCAACATTCGCGACTGGGTGATTTCGCGGCAACTCTGGTGGGGGCATCGCATTCCTGCGTGGCATTGCGAAAACTGCAAGGAAATCACGGTCGCGCGCGAGACACCCACAAAATGCGCACACTGCGGCTCGGCGAAGCTCAAACAAGACGACGACGTGCTAGACACCTGGTTCAGCTCGGCGCTGTGGCCGTTCTCGACGCTCGGCTGGCCCGAACAAACACCCGATCTTAAGACGTACTATCCGACGAGCCTGCTGATCACCGCATACGACATTCTGTTTTTCTGGGTGGCGCGAATGATCATGATGGGCATCCACTTCACCGGGAAAGTCCCTTTTCGCGCCGTGTACTTGCATTCGCTCGTGCGCACCACGAGCGGCGAAAAGATGTCCAAATCGAAGGGTACCGGGCTCGATCCTGTCGCGCTGAACCAGAAATACGGCACGGACGCGATGCGCTTCTGTCTTACTTCCATGGCCGCTCCGGGAACCGACATCGTCGTTACGGAAGATCGTTTGCTTGGCGCGCGTTCCTTTGCGAACAAGATCTGGAATGCGGCGCGCTTTTTGTTCGTGAATCTGGACAAATTTGAGGAGGGCGGCGCAAAGCTGGAAGAGATTGCTTCTCCGGAAATTCGCGAGAAGGCACCTTATGAGTTTGGCGGCCGCGTGCCGCTGATCGACGCATGGCTTTTCGCGAGTCTTGCCGACACGCTGAAGGCGGTTAAGGACGCGTTCGAAACGCAGCGTTTTCACGAAGCGGTGCAAAGCATTTATCAGTTTTTCTGGAACGATTTCTGCGACTGGTACATCGAATGGATCAAACCGGAATTGAACAACAGCGACCTTGAGCGCGCCACCATCGCCTGGCAAAACCTATTCGCCGCGTTCGAAGCCGCACTGCGGCTGCTTCATCCGGTCATGCCATTTCTTACCGAAGAGCTTTGGCATCAGTTGCCGCAACGCGCTGGCGCGAAATCGATCGCGCTGGAGCGTTATCCCGAGGCGCGGGCCGACTGGCGGAACTCCGCCGCGCTTGAGGAATTTCAGCTCGTTCAAGAGGTCATCAAATCGGTACGGGCCATACGCGCTGACATGAAGCTGGATCCGAAAAAACGCATCGCGGCGGAGTTCTCAAGCGAAGAGCCTCGGATTCGTGAGACTATCGCGTCGAATCTCGACGGTATCCTGAGGCTCGCGTTGCTCACGGAACTGAAAATTACCGACGCAAAGCTCTCGCAGTCAGGCGGCGGATTGCGGTCCACTGCGCTGTTCGACGTGCGCATCCCATACGTGGCAACCGTTGACGTCGCGGCGGAGTTAGTGCGATTGAAGAAAACTTTTCGCAGCCGCGCTCCAGAAAAAATCATTCAAGGACTGCAGGCAACGTTAGAAGAACGGCGGATTGAGCTTAAGAAACTGATCGAACGGCTAAAAGAGTTAGAATCCGAGAACTGAACGCTCGCTTAGGCCCTAGGAGAGGCGTTCCAATGAATTGGGATTCTGAATACGTTCAGCGGCTCGTCCAGATGGCTCTGGAAGAAGACATTGGCGCCGGAGACGCGACCGTTTTGGCGACGATTCCTTCGCGCGCAATCGGCAAGGCGCGCATTCTGGCTCGCGAGGACCTCGTCTGCGCGGGGCTTCCAATGGCCGAAAGAGTTTTTCGCGCCCTCGACCCTGACATGCAGATTGAGCTTCGCGTTCACGACGGCGATCTGGTCAGCAAAGGAACGGTTCTCCTTCACCTGGAAGGAAAAGCGCGCGCAATTCTTAGATTCAGGGAACGCGTGCACGGATTCGCGATACGCGTAAAACGACTCCCGGCCTGCGTTTGCTCGAAAAATACGCGGTAAAAATCGGTGGCGGCGCCAATCACCGAATCGGTCTTTACGACGCGATCCTTTTGAAGGAAAACCACATCGCGCTTGCTGGCGGAGTGAAGCAAGCTCTCGATCAAGCGCATTCCTACTCCGCGCTGCACGCAAAGCCCGTGGCGCTGACCGCGTACGAGGAGGCTGTCCCATCGCGTGCCGCGGATACCGTTTTGCCAATTCAAATTGAAGTGCGCAACGAACGTGAGCTTCGCGAAGCGCTTTCCGCCGGTGCCGAATCCATGCTCCTCGACAACATGACGCCAGCCGAAGCGAAGCAGTGCGTCGAGCTGGCCCGTGACCTTCGTGCTGACTGCGTGGTAGAAATTTCGGGCGGCGTCACGCTCGAAAACGTGCGAGCGTATGCCGACACTGGCGCCGACTTTCTTTCCTCGGGAACGCTGACGCACTCTGCCCCGGCGGCAAACCTCAGCTTGCTTGTAGACTCCATCGAGGACAAGTAAGCTACGCCCACCTTTTATGGCCCCCACTTCTCTTCCAGGCACAACCGACCGACGTCTCGCTTCCCTTCTGACTCTTTTTGCGAACAACGCGACCATCGCCATCAGCGGTTCGCGCATTGCAAAAGAAATCGGCGTTTCGCGTTCCACCGTCTGGCGCTGGGTCGAACGGTTGCGCGAAGTCGGTGTGCGCGTGAAGGGACGGCCGAATACCGGCTATTTTCTTGAACGCGTACCAGACATACTCACTCCTGACCTGCTGCGCCAACAGCTGAAAGGCAGCATGTTCGGCAAAAGGATCCATCATTTTTTTCGAACCGATTCGACAAATCGCGTCGCCATGGAACTTGGCTACACCAATGAGCCGGAAGGCGCAGTCGTCATCGCCGAAGAACAAACAGCGGGCCGCGGCCGAGCTGGACGCAATTGGCATTCGGAGCGCGCCACCGGCATCTACGCGACGTTATTACTGCGCCCGAAGATTTCCCCCGTGCAAGCTCCTTTACTGACCATGATGGCGGGGCTGTCGGCGCATGCTGCCATCCAAGCGCAGACCGGTCTGCAGCCGGATCTGAAATGGCCTAACGATTTAATGCTGAATGGCAAGAAGCTTGGCGGCATCCTGACGGAAATGTACGCAGAGCCGAC
>QHYO01000324.1 GCA_003224135.1 Acidobacteriota bacterium
TCAATTCGGTGCTGGGCAGCGGCGTGAAAAATCCCGAGGATGCACTGACGATTGCGCATCGTGCTGTGGAGCTGGGATTTACAAGTACCGTCGGAATTATTCATGACCATAACGGACAATTGAAGCCGCTAGATGCACGGCAGATCGAAATTTTCGAAGAGATCATGACGCTGGGGAAGAGGTCGTTTTCGCGGTTCAATGAATTTCAGCACAATGTTGCGCGCGGGAGAGAACACAACTGGCGATGCCGGTCGGGTGCGCGGTATTTGTATATTTGCGAGGATGGACTAGTGCACTGGTGTTCGCAGCAACGCGGATATCCGGGAATTCCCCTAGCGAAGTACACGCCGGAGATGCGGCAACGGGAATATTTAACGGACAAGTTTTGCGGGCCAAGATGTACGGTATCGTGCGTGCAGCAGATCGGGATTTTGGACAATTGGCGTGATCCACAGAATTTGAAGCCGATGCCGATGTCACCACCGGCGGATCTGGTGCAGATTGGAAAGTAAAACCCGGCCTCGACTCGCAATCAAATTACAGTCAAGGGGATGTGAGGGCGCGCAAGAGGCGCCCTTTTTATTTTGTGTTTACAATTTTTATACAAACCAACGTCTGGCGGATTGACGCACGCACGGCCTTTTTAAAAAAATAGAGACATGACGGCACCAGCCATCGAAACGCAGAATCTGACGAAGGAATATCCGCACGGTTTTCTCCATCTGAAGAGGAAGACTTCGCTCGAAGGCCTGACAATGCAGGTGCAGGATGGTGAGGTGTTCGGATTTTTGGGACCGAACGGCGCGGGGAAAAGCACGACGATCAAGCTATTGATGCGGATTATCTTTCCGACCACGGGAAGCGCGCAGATTCTGGGCCGCCCTGTGAGCGACGTGACAATGCACCGGGACATTGGCTACCTGCCCGAGCAGCCGTATTTTTATGACTATTTGACAGCGGGGGAGGTGTTGGACTATTTCGCGCGCTTTCACGGGTTCAGCACGACGGAGCGCAACGAGCGCGTACAAAAGATGTTGAAAAGAGTAGGACTGGAGACGGCAGGAAAAATTCAGCTGAGAAAATATTCGAAGGGTATGCTGCAGCGAGTTGGGCTGGCCCAGGCGATTCTGCACGATCCGAAGCTGGTGATTCTCGACGAGCCGATGTCCGGCCTCGACCCGGTGGGCCGCAGGGAAGTACGCGACATCATTCTGGAATTGAAGAACGCTGGCAAGACGATTTTGTTTTCTACGCACATTTTATCGGACGCAGAGATGTTGTGCGATCGCGTGGGTGTGATTGCCGGCGGAAAGCTGCGTGGAGTGGGCGCACCGGGATCGATTGTCGGGGTGAAATCGCTGGGAATGGAAATCGTGTTTGAGTTAGTGGACGGGGCCCATTCCACAGAGAAAAT
>QHYO01000325.1 GCA_003224135.1 Acidobacteriota bacterium
GTTCTTCGCGCTGTTGATGATTGCTTCGGCGGTAATCGTCGGACAGATTTCAATGGATATCGAGACTGTCGTGATAGTGAGTCTCGGATTGAGCGCGATTTCGCTGATCGGGTTACTGATTGCGGTGTTCACTGGAGTCGGGTTGGTTTCAAAAGAGATCGACAAGCGCACGCTGCATGCAGTGCTGGCGAAGCCGTTGCACAGGTGGGAATTTCTGCTCGGGAAGTTTTCAGGGCTGGTGCTGACGCTGGCGGTGAACACGGCGGCGATGGCTGGCGGACTTTTTCTTGCGATGCTTTTCGTGAAGCATTCGATTGCGCGTGGCGATGCGGTGGTGCTGGTGGCGGTGTATTTCATTCTGCTGAAGTTGGCGCTTGTTGTGGCGCTGGCGATGCTGTTTTCGTGCTTTACGTCGTCGCTGCTTGCGATTCTTTTCACCGGTGGACTTTACGTTGCGGGATTATTTGTTGCGCAACTACGAA
>QHYO01000001.1 GCA_003224135.1 Acidobacteriota bacterium
CTTGCCGCTGCCGGGGTGCTCAAAGGGAGGAAGTACAGCTGCTATCCCGCCACCGGCCCGGACGTGACTCTCGCCGGTGGCACATTCGTGGCCGTCGCGATGACCGAAGCCGTCGTGGACGGCAACCTTGTAAGTGGACCAGCATGGCCGGCCCTTCCGGCATGGTTAGCCAAATTTCTAACCGTGCTTGGCACAAAAATCGAGCCGTAGCTGCGCCCCACCTTAAATTGTTGCATCTCTGGCCGTGCCTACCCGATCTTCATGTGGATTTCGGTTCCGCCCTTTTCGTAACGAACCTCGTCCATAAGTTGGTTGATCATAAAAATTCCGCGACCATGCGCGGAAAAAAGATTTTGTCCGACAATCGGGCTCGGAATCGACGCGGGGTCAAATCCTTCGCCTGGATCACGAACCACGATTAACAGTCCCCGCGATTCATCGCAAGCCACGCAACACTCTACTTTCTTAAGGGGATCGTTCTTGCAGCCGTGTATTACGGCATTCGATAGCGCCTCGAGCAGCGCGATTTCGACCTCGCGCTCTTTCCCTGCGGCGCATCCCAGGGACTCGACAACTTCCATGATCCCTTCGATGAACGGCGGAATCGCTTCAATACGCCCTTCCAGTGTCTTTTGCAGTTTCAAGATCAGATTCTTGCCCTCGAATTCGCACCTGGGAGTGTCTGCCATTGTGGACCCATTTCAACTTTTCGCTAGAGTCTTTAGTTGCTTGGCCAGGCGTTCAATCTCGCTAGTCTCTTTGTAGATCTTAACGGAAAATATGTCGGCGGAGTGTAGCTGTTCTACTTCTTCCTTCAGTTGGCTCACTCGCTCAGAAAGGCCGGCGAGTGAATCGCGGAATTCTTTTTCGTGCTGCTGCACGACGGTTCGCAGGGAAGGCCGGATGTTCGCATTTTCCGGCACGTTCTGTTTCGGATCGGCTGCTTCTGGCGGGCTCGGCATGCCTCGTCTCTGCGGATACGCGCCCAAACGGACTCCCCATATCGCGCTTGAAAATACCGCTCCTGCGGACAAAAGAAATTGACGACGTGGTTCTTTCATCGCGGCCCTCTCTCCCGGCTGAGTTCGCTTCGATCCCTGCTCCTGTTTTCCTACCTCTCCGTCTGTGTGTCAATTGTTTGCGTCTTTACCGCTTTGGGCGGTCAGACCGCGCTGCCAGGCGAAGATTTGCTCGCGCAGTGTGTTAAGGCTGTTCGTCATGCGGTCCGCTTCTACGTTCACGAATGCATAGCGCTCGAGTCGAGGATCTGTGGTTTGTGTGAACCGCAAATATGCCTCTCGCAGATCGGGGAATACGCGTTCGGTAACACGTTCACCACGCAACTTCGCTGAGAGCAACTGCAGAGTTCTTTCGGCAGCGTCGCCGAACGCGCCGAATTCCAGTCGCGGCGCTGCTGCTTCCGCTTGTGGAATGCCTGCCTCAAGCGCGATCATGGCGTGCGCGAAGCGGTGCGATGAGGCAAGCATCGCGTTCGCTTGCGCTAATTGTGACGCGGAAATCCCAGGCTCGGCCGCCAACCGCTCGATCGACGTTTCAAGATTTGAGCGGGCGGTCCGTGCTGCCTGCCGCGTGCGTTCACGTTCCCTTGCCGATGCTGAGGCCGGATCAAGCAGCTTGCGGGTAATCGATCGAAGCGACTGACGATACGCATCCAGCAGCGCCGCGAACAGATCCGGGACGCGATTCCGCTCCCACGTCGGCCACACGGCGTAGGCAGCCAAAGCAAAGGCTCCACCAATCATCGTGTTAATTCCCCGCGCTGCGATCAGTTCTTTCGGAGCTACGCCCGTAATAGAAATGAGCATTACGATCAGAGCGCTGATCGCCACGCCAAATATTCCGTAGTTCGCCGGGCCAATCCACCTCGCAAAAAACGTGAACAGCCCGATGAGAACAATCTCTGTCGCAGTATGAATCGGAAGAAAATGAAATAAAGCTGTCGCCAACAGCAGTCCCAACAGCGTCCCAGCAATCCTCAAAACGCCGCGGCTGAAAGTCACGGCGAACTCCGGCTTCAGCACCAGCACGATGGTCATCGGGATCCAATAAGCGCGGTAAGGATGCAGCATGCGCCCGAGAGCATCGCCGAGCGCGATGCTAATCGTGAGCCGGATCGCGTGGCGGAATGCCGCTGACCTAAGGTTCAGGTTCGCCCTGAGTGTTGCGACGCGGCTCGTGAAGCGCAGCCACAGTGGTTGCGACGCTTCACGTTTTTCGAACTCAGCTGCTCCCGCAGGCGTGGCATTCCGCGTGAGGTCGATTGCCGCGCGCAGTTGCCCGTCCAACGCGTCAGCCTGGAATTTCACGTCGCGCAAGGCGGCATTTGCAAAATTCTGCGGTGCTTCCGATGGCGTCCGGCCAAGTTGCGCTCCCAGCGCGATACCAAGCACCAGGCGGTCCGTCTCAAGATGGATCTCTTTTCCAGACAATAGGCTGTTGGCGATTGTGCCCAACAAATTTGCCGCATTGGCACGGTATTGATCGAGCGTCGCAATCGCGGGATGAAATGCATTTTCGCGAGCCAACCGAGAGCGCAGCCGCGCCAGCGTCGAAAGACTCAAGCGGATGCGCTCGGCTTGCGATAGCAAAGAACGGTACCGCAACGCGCTGAGAGACATGTCCGTGGCCAGACCCGACAACGCTTCATGGGCCTGCGCGATTTCCCGTGTCGCGGGTGGCGCAGACGTAGCTTCGGCCGGACGCGTTGCGACGCGCACCAGTTCAAAGTACAGCGTAGCCAGAGCTCGCCGCTCTGGCTCGTACCGGCGAACGGGCCACAATGCCACCGATAGCGCGATTTGCAATAGCCCGCCACAAAGCGCCAATGCTGCCGCTTGCAACGCCTGATATGGCGTCAGGGGCTGTGCGGAATAAACGAGTAGCACAACCGTACTAATCACGCCAACGTCCGCCGCCGTGCTGCCCAGCGCCACGAGCATTCCCGCACTGAACGCCCACAATGTCGCCAGGACAATCGCGAGCGCGTTGCTGTGAGCCGTCAGTCCTCCCAGCAACACGGCGATGGAGCACCACGCTGTCGATGCCAGCATTCGCTTTGCGCGCTGCCGATATGGATCGCTTCCATCCGAATACGAAACGTTGAGCGCTCCGCTCGCCATTGCCAAACCGCCACGCGGCATGCCCAGTGCATAGCCCACAATCAGTGGCGCGATGACCCCAACCATATTCCGCAACGCCTGCCAGGCATTGATTTTTGATCGATCTATGTGCGTGACGATGCGCCATAGCGCTTTTAGCGGACTGGCTTGCTGATGCTCTGGCTTGACTGGCTTGCGGCCAGCCGTCGAGGTTGTGGGAGCAGAGGCCATCAGGGATGGGACCTGCGCTCGCCGCCCGACCTGTATGGGCACACGTCACAAGCCCGAACAATGAATTTAGCGTATGCGACGAGAGAAGTCGAAACAGTCTCTTTCTTCACGTAATTTTTTGGCAAGGACCGTACCGTTCGTTAAATCCAGAACATCTGAACAAGGAAACCCAAAACTGGGAGGAAATATGGATTTCAGAAAACTAGGAAAGAATGGACCACAGGTTTCCGCGCTGGGACTCGGCTGCATGGGCATGTCCTTCGCATATGGACCGGCCGACGAAGAGGAATCGCTTCGAGTTCTTCACCGCTATTTCGAACTCGGCGGCAACTTCCTTGATACTGCCGAAATCTATGGCCCGTACAAGAATGAAGAATTGCTTGGCCGTTTCTTGCGCCAGGTTCCGCGCAAAGGCATTATTGTAGCGACCAAGTTCGGTTTCCGTATGGGGGCCGACGGAATCCGGACTACGGATAGCTCTCCCGCAAACGTCCGCCGTGCTTGTGACGCGAGCCTTGGGCGTCTCGGGGTCGAAACAATCGATCTTTATTATCAGCATCGCGTCGATCCGAACGTTCCCATCGAAGAAACGGTTGCTGCGATGGCCGAACTTGTTTCCGCGGGCAAGGTACGCACGCTCGGCCTGTCGGAAGCCGGCCCAGAAACGCTGCGGCGGGCGGCGAAGGTCCATCCGATCGCGGCACTGCAAAGCGAGTATTCCCTTTGGACGCGCGACGTGGAGACGAACGGTGTACTAGCCACCTGCCGCGAACTGGGAATCACATTTATTCCCTACAGTCCGCTCGGTCGTGGATTCTTGACGGGCGCGATCCAAAAACTCGAGGACCTTGACCCGAGCGATTGGCGGCGGACGAATCCTCGCTTTGGAGAGAAGGCGCTGCGAGCGAACCTCAGGCTGGCCGAAACGGTTAAAGAGATCGCCGCAGAGAAAGGCGTGACTCCAGCGCAATTAGCGCTCGCGTGGGTGCTTGCACAAGGCGATGACATTGTGCCAATTCCGGGAACAAAACGCGTTCGTTATCTTGAGGAGAACATGGGCGCGCTCAAAGTGACTCTCACCGCAAGCGACCTGAAGAATATCGCGGCGCGCCTCGCGCAGATTCAAGTGGTCGGAGAACGCTACGCGCCGGATATGATGGCGCTGGTGCAGCGAGCCTGAGGAGGACTGCACCCTCTCCGCGAAACTTGGGCGGAAAGCTGGCTGCTACCGCCCGCTCATTTGCAGCGCTGGCAACGTAAAGCTCGGTTTGACCTCGTTGCGTTTTTCCCAGTCGTGATACGTGTGGCACTCGAAACAGCGTGATTCGGCGTAACCGGCTCCGGGCGCGTGACATTTCTGGCAGGTCGCGATTCCTGGAATCAAAATGTCGGAAGTTTCCGTACTCTTCAGCGCGCTTTGATGGCAGCCGGTGCAAGAAAATCCACGATGCGCATGGTGATCAAACCGAGAGTGTGGCAGCCATTGCAAAGTTAACTTGGCGGGAGCCACATCAGGCAACGAATTCGCCCAGGCGTTCGGCGCAGTATTTGCCGTCCCCGACGCGATTCGCGACGGTTCACGCGGTTTTGCAGCGTCCCACCTTGCAATTCTGACATCGTGTAACGTTGTCGCCGAGATCGAGTGGCACTGCGAACAAGTTTTGTGCCACAACAGTTCTTCTGAAACCGCAACGCGCTCCGCGATCCACTGCCGTGCCGAAAGTGCGCGACTCGCCGGTCCCGGCGCGCGGCCTGTCAAATTCCGCCGAGGATCCTGCACCTCGTTTAGTTCTCCGGGATGTGCCGCGATGTACTCCGAAAATTTCTTCACGAGATACGCGTGAATCACTTGCGGCTGATCGTGCGGCACGCCTTCATCAAAACGCGTGTCAAACGTCAAAAGATGGCAGGCGGCGCAGGCATTCGCGAATTTTGGTGGAGCCATCAACTCGCGGCCGGTAATCGGCTGGGGCTGCGTGAGCGTTTTGCGATCGATTTGGAGAACTACGTCGCTGTCCTTATAACTAACGCTCGCCCCGCGATATTTCGGGTCGGAATAAGTTAGATCCGGATTCGTCGCGCCAGAAGTATGACAATTCATGCACTCGAGCTGCACCATCGGTCCGGTTGGACCACGTCGAATCGCTCGCATGTGCAGCGCGTGATTCAGTTTGATCGTCCCGCTGTCACGGGGGGCTGTTCCCGCAGCGAAGCGAAGCGTTGCGAACTCCGGATGACCATCCTCGAAACTGCGGATCTGTTTGAAGTATTTTGATTCGCGGTTTGCGACTGAAAGGTCTCCATGGCATTGCGCGCACGATTGATTCCTCGTGGCCGCCAGATTGACACGGCCACGGTGTTCCGCGTGACACTCCGCGCAGGCGAGCTTCGTGCGCGTGTTCGACGCGTGATGTTGTGGGCCGTCGTGGCAAGCCAGGCAAGCAGAATCTGCGGCTTTTGCGGTGAAGCCTCCCGCTTGTTGCACATGGCACGCGGCGCATTCTTTTTCCAGAACAGCATGAGCCTTACTCAGTCGGCCGCTCGAATAAACGCGGTTGTCACGTACAAAGAAATATAAACCCAACCACACGATTGCAAGGGCCGGCGCGAGAATCGCCAACAACAACTTCGCCCTCTTGAACGGAGTTGGCTTCTTGAAATAGTTCAGGTCAATTCGCTGCGCGACCGTTTTGGTTGTCCGTGTTCTCGCCATTGCTAATGCCGTGTGCCGCGGAGCCGCTTCGCGACGCCTGTAAAATTATTCAGTAACGCAATGCCATCACCGCGTGGACGGCGCCAAGCAAGATCAGCGCAAGCGAAAGCGGTATGTGCAGCAGCAGCCAGCCATGCAGCCAGCGATGCAACCGTTCCTGCCGCAGGAGTTGGCGCGCTTCGTCGCAAATCTCTTCAAGATCACCCAGCGTATTGTGAACTGCAGCGGGTAGCAGCGTTCGCAGGCCGGCAAAAACACTCGTCGCCCGCGCCTCATCCGCCAGCCGCCGACCACGGGACTTAGGCTGTTCGAGGAACGGCCGCATCTCCTCGAGATAGAAACGCCGCAATGGCGCACTCTCGGTTTCGCCGAGCAGAAGAATTTCTGGAGCGGGAGCAACAGCGGCGCTTGCCCCAGCGCTCACCGCGGCGGAAGTGCGTAATGGCACAGCGCTCGCTGCAATCGGTCGCAACGCCGTAAATCCTCCCGCGCGCTGTACTTCTTCCGCGGAATCTTTCACCGTCCCCAGATTGCCGCAAAGAGATTCAATCGCACGATCAGCTTCTTCGCGCAATAATCCCCGCACGTGAGAGATCTCGTCGTAGATCGTTTCCAGGGGAATGTCTGCGGTCATTTTCTTCGGAATGGAATTCTGTAGCAGCGCGCCGTAAACTCCGCTCGCCACCGTAACGATCAGCAGCCACATCAGAATTTGTGTCAACGTCCCGCCGAAATGAAATCCACCATGAAATAAAATCAACGGAAGCGCGAGCAGTCCAAGCCACAGATGTCCCCTCATCCACGATTTCGCACGGCCGATTCTCCAGGTAGGAACACGCTTTCGCGCACCCAACGCCGCCGCAAAAATCATGAAACCAAAACCCATCACTCCGAACAGCAGGCCAATCGCGCTTCCGCCGCGCGGATCGCTCCACGCATAAAGCACATACAGCACAAGCGACGTCAGGAAAATTGCCAGCGAAGCCAGCGCCCATCCGCGTTGTGAGTGGTTAAGAAGCATGTGTCGTCTTCTACTTCAGCGCTCCCTGCGCGAGAATCTCCGCGAAAAACTTCCGCGGGTCGACTCGATGCGCCGCGTCATGCGGACAGGCGTACACGCAGCTCGGTTCTTTCAGGTGCGTGCAAAGATCGCACGAAGTCGCTTTCTGCTTGATCGTGGCTTTCTGACGGCCCGCATGTTCCGGATCATCCGACATCACTTCAAACGGATGCAGATTGATATTTCCGTACGGGCAATTTCGCGCGCAGAGCCCGCAGCCAATGCACCAGTCCTCAATGATCACTTCCAGAGAATTCCGCCGCCGAATCGATCCCACTGGACAACCCACCATACACAATGGATCGCGGCACTGCCGGCAACTCGTGGCGACCAGGTAATGATCGAACCGCAACCCATCGCGAACCAGCCGCGTGATGCCGTCGTGAGCGTCCGCACATGCGTTCACACACGCATCGCAGCGCGTGCAATTCTGCAAATCCAGCACCAGCAGGCTCTGCGCCTCCATCAACCCTTGCGACAAAAACTGGTCAATGGGAACACTGTGCACCATCTGCATCCGCAGCGCGTTGGCGGAGCGCCGTTCTTCAGCGACGGCTTCAAGTCCGCGACGAACATTCGGAAAGCGTTCGACCATTTGTCGAAAATCCTCGCCAGAAACACGCACAACTTCCACGTGGTCGAGCGCAGTGCAGGTCGCGGTTCGTGCGCCTCCACCAAGCAAACCGATTTCGCCGAAATAATCTCCACGCGACAGGTAGGCAAGTACGAGTTCTCCGCCGGGATAATTCTCCGAAATTTTTACGAACCCGATGCGCACCAGATAAAAGCTATCCGCAGCATCGCCTTGCCGCGCGATCACTTGCCCGGGCGCGAAGCGGACAAGTTCGACACTCTCTTTCAAATGCTCGATAAAGTCCGTGGAAAGGTCCGCGAACATCGGCACGCCGCGCAGATGATTTTCCAGCGCGCGTTTTCGATAATTCTGATCGACCTGCGCGCGAAAGGTCTTGTTCTTCAACATGATGTCAAGCACGTTGCGCAGCATTTCGTATGCAACTACTTCCGATTCCGCCCGCACCGTCGCAGAGCGTGGGTAGAAAGTCATGCACGTCATTTCGCCGAATAAATCTCCAGTCCCAAGCTCCGCGACCGGATTTTCGTAGCTCAGGTCTACAGAAGCATCGATGGGAATTGTCCGGTCACGCGCCTCCTCCTCTCGTTTGTCGGATTCGCGCGGCGCCAGGGTGCTCGTCAGCCTCTTGAAAAATCCTTGCGCGCCACCTTGTGTCTTCACGTGCGCTATGGGCGAAGAAATCGAAACGCGTGCTTTGCCTTCGAGAATGAAGAATGCCGTCGAACCAAAATCTCCTTCTTTGCAAATAAGCTCGCCCTTATGGAAACGCCGCTTCACAATTGCGCCGCGATTCAGTTCGAGAAAAGTGCCGGAAACTCCGTGAAACACCGGAATCGTCAGCAGATCTTCCGCTTCAAATCCTTCCGCGCCCGGACCAATTGCAATCGCGGTGCCGGCAACACTCTTGTTGGTCAGCGCGCCGGTCGGGCACGACACCATGCACTCACCGCAAGAAATACAGGTCGAATCGCCCATCGGCGAATTCAAATCGAACGCAATATCCGCAGCATAGCCTTTTCCCATGCGGCCAAGGACGAAATTGTTCCGCACTTCATCGCATCCACGTATGCAGCGATCGCATAGAATGCAGGAGTCATGGTCCACTGCGATGGAAAGGGAAGAATCGTCATGTCCGCGCGAAACAGAACGCCGCGCATAACGCGGCTCTCGTACGCCCGCCGCTGCGGCAAGCGTTTCAAGTTCGCAGTCGCCGGAATTCCTTTGCCGCGCGCATGGCGAAGGATGATCCGACATCATCAGCTCGAGTAGCGTTTTCCGTGTCGCGACTACTTTTTCAGAATTGGTTACGACTTTCAGCCCCGGCTCGACTGGGCGCACGCACGATGCAGCGAGCACACGAGCGCCAGTGTCCACAACGCAAAGCCGGCACACACCGACAGGCGTCTCATTTTGCAGGTGGCACAGCGTCGGAATCGAAATCCCTTGCATCCGAGCTGCATCAAACACCGTCGTGCCCGCCGGCACCCTTAACGCCTGCCCGTCAATCGTGATCTCAACCGATCCCGTTGGTGTTGTCGTCACGCTCACGGATTCCGCTCGCTCCTTGCCATTTCAGAAGCCCAGCCCGTCATTCCGACGGCGGTTTTCGTCCGAGAAATCTCTCTTCCGTTTTGTCGTTCCGCCTCTGCTTACAACTGAATACTCAAAACTTGGAACTACCCTTACGGTCGTATGCCAACACGATTCGCCTCACCAGCGCGAACTGCCGCGGTAAAGCAAATCCCGCTCGGACACTTTCCCTGCAAAACGTGTGCATCAACCTCTGCTCGAAAATGTTTCAAAACCGATTGAATCGGTGCGGGAACGATCTGTCCCAGTCCGCAAATCGAGGTGAGGCTCATCGCCTGCGAGAGCTCATCCAACAGCGCCAGGTCCGCGCGATACTGCGTTTCCGGCAAACCCCCTTGAGTCCAGCGAACCAGAAGATCCACCATTTTTTGCGAACCCACTCGGCACGGAACGCATTTCCCGCAGGACTCATTGCGGTAGAAACGCACTGCGTTCAACGCCATGTCGAGCATGCATGTCGCCTCGTCACAAACGACGATGGTCCCTGAACCAAGCATCGAACCGGCTTCGGCCAAAGCCTTAAAGTCCAGCCGGACGTCTGCCATCGACGCCGGCAAATATCCTGACGACGGCCCAGACGGCGCGAACGCTTTCAACGTGTGGCCACCACGCATGCCGCCCGCATGATCAAACAGGACTTCGCGCATCGTGATCCCAAGTGGCACCTCATAAATTCCAGGTCGCGCAGCATGTCCGCTCACCCCAACAAACTTGAATCCGCGCGAACCGTTTCGCCCCGCCGTTTTGTACCACTCCACACCGCGCGAAAGAATCTGCGGCACGTTAATAAACGTCTCGACGTTGTTGATCACCGTGGGTTTTTGCCACAAGCCCACAACCCCGGGGAACGGCGGTTTGTTTCGCGGTTCCGCGCGATGTCCCTCGATGGCTTCGATCAGCGCGCTCTCCTCGCCGCATATGTATCCGCCTGGACTGACAAACACTCGCAACTCGAATTCCAGTCCGCTGCCAAGAATATTTTTGCCAAGCAATCCAGCTCGATAACAGCTGCGAATCTCTTCGCCAAGAATCTCTTCCTGCAAATGATATTCATGCCGGATATACAGAATTCCTTCCTTCGCTCCTGTCACGAGCCCCGCCAGAATCATGCCTTCCACCAGAAGATGAGGAAGGTGCGTCATGATGAACCGATCTTTGATGGTTCCCGGCTCTCTCTCGTCGGCGTTGCAGACGATATATTTGTCCGGCCCCGGCTGCTTGCGAACCAAATCCCATTTCATTGAAGTCGGGAATCCCGCGCCGCCCATACCGCGCAGTTCTGCTTCTTTCAACAGCGCCAGCACGCCACCCCAGTCCTTCGTCGCGATCTCCGCGCGAAGCGCTCCGTACTTTTCCGCGTCGGCATACGGATCGGACGCGCAAGCCATACGCGCCTGCCCCGGGTGACCGTCGTGAAGTTCATCACCACGCAGCGCCGCACGGACCACTGCCTCCGCGCGATCGGCAGTAACATCCGTAAAGATATGATCATTCACCGCGATCGCAGGCGCCTCGTCGCAGCGGCCGAGGCAAGAGACATCGCGGATTTCCACTTCACTGCGCCGCGCATTCGCAAAACGCCGTTCAATATCGGCGCGCAATTCGCATGCGCCATTCAGGTGGCAACTCATGTCCGCACACACGCGGACTTCCGCTCGCGCTGGCGCGGCGAGATGAAAATGCGGATAAAAGCTGGCTACGCTGTGAATTTGATACAGCGGCGTCTGCGTGCGTGAAGACAGTGATTCAAGCTCCGCCTTGGGCAGAAACCCGTGGCGAAGCTGGATAGCCCGCAGGTCGTCGAAGATCACTGTGCCGCGTCTCGCAAGAAAAGCGCCAAGCGGAGGAACATGATGCCGCCAAGCGAAATGTGGAGTGCAAACTCCCTTGCATACTAATCACCGCGCGGCGGCGTGTAAATAGAGGCGAATTGGCTTTTTCGCGCAGGACACGAAAAAGGCAACGAGCGGACGTTGACTTCTTCGAGCTTTGAACGATATAAGCGATGAGATTCTTTGCGAATTCCCTCAATGCATTTCGTCACTCAATTGCCTTTGCGAGCGGCTTTTGCGGCAACCAGCGCGCTACTTTCGCTTGCGCTTTGCGGCGCTGCGCAATCAACCAAGCCGGCTGCCGAAGCGCAGAAATATATCGGACCCGGCTCCTGCGCTGCCACAAGCTGCCACGGCAGCGTCAAGCCAGTAGCCGATAGCCGCATTCTGCAGACGGAATACACAACCTGGATTTTGAAAGACAAACATAGCCGGGCATTTCAGGTTCTCACCGGCGAAGTTGGCGAACGCATGGCACGCATTCTGAAGCTCGGCACGAAGGCTGAAGAATCGCCTAAATGTCTTGCCTGTCACGCGCTTTACGCCACGCCGGAACAGCGTGGTCGCGCGTTTGAAATCTCCGAGGGTGTGAGTTGCGAAAATTGCCACGGTCCGGCTTCCGCATGGCTTGGCTCGCACACCACGCGCGATTGGCCGCACGAGAAATCGGTCGCGCAAGGAATGCACGACACGCGCAATGTGATTCATCGCACAGAAAAATGCCTTGAATGTCATCTCGGGACAAATCCGCAGTCGGCTGCGAAGCCGACAAATAAGTTTGTCGATCACGAAATGATCGCCGCCGGCCACCCTGATCTGTATTTCGAGCTGGATTCCTTTTCCGCCGTTATGCCGCGGCACTGGAAAGCGCCGCGCGAATCAGCGCCAGGGAAGCCCGCTGAGGATCCGAGCTGGGTCGGTGTACGCGATTGGAGTGTAGGGCAGGCGGTGCAGCTGCGCGCCGCGATGGAGCGCCTCACCTGGCGCGCCAAAAAAGACACCTGGCCTGAGTACTCCGAGCTGTCATGTATAGCCTGCCACCATTCGCTTGTTCCGGCCCAAGATAGCTGGCGCCAGGAGCACGGCTACGCTGGACGCCGCCCCGGCGACCCCGCGTGGAACGCCTCGCGCTACCTGGTATTCCGCGTGATGGCGCGGCAAGTGGATTCTGCGTCAGCGCAGGAACTTGAAAAGCAACTCAGCGCGGTCGCGGGCGAAATGAGCAAGTTGAACCCCGACCGCAACGCTGTCAGCGCAGCGGCCAGTTCAGCTGCACCGATTGCGCAGCAATTTGCCGAGCGCCTTCTGACAATGTCCTACGAACCAGCAACCGCGTTACGCACGATGCAGGGAATCACGCAGGAGCCCGAAACCATTGCGCTGGGCGACGAGCGAACCGCCGAGCAGGCAGCTATGGCCCTCGATTCTCTGTATATCGCATACAGCAAACAAGGTAGTCCGGCTAACGCGAATGAGGTGCGCGCCGCCATCAACGCGCTTTTTCAGCAACTCGAGAATCCTTCAGTCTATAACGCCGACCAATTTGCCTCCGGCCTCAAGCGAATTCGCGATTTGTTACATTAAATTAATTTGCTTCCCTCGTCGCCGCTCTGCGTCTAGCATTGTGTAACCACGCCAGTCAGGACGTTCATGAACAAATTCGAGAACTGGTTTTGCGGCTCCTCTCTTTGGCGTTTTGTCACAGAGCGAAAATTGCTTCCATGGATTCTTTCCGGGTACGCGCTCGGCGACCACGTTCTGGCAGTCGGAGCCGGGCCGGGCGCAACCACGCACGAGTTGCTGCGACGCGCGGGCCGGGTGACGAGTCTCGAGTACGATCCGGCGTTTGTGGCCAAGCTTGCAGAGCGGCACAAAGCTACGCGCGTCACCGTCGTGCGCGGTGACGCGGCGACGCTGCCGTTTCCCGACCATACGTTTTCGTCCGTCGTTGCAGTGCTGGTCCTGCATCATCTGCGTTCGCAAGCGCAGCAGAACGAGGCGTTTCAGGAATTTCATCGCGTGCTGCGGCCAGGCGGAATGTTTTTTGCGTTTGAAATTCGCGACAGTTGGCTTCAGCGCGCCGGTCATATTCGCAGCACGTTTGTTCCGGTTTCTCCGGCATCGGCATTCGCGCGGCTCACTGTCGTGGGATTCTCGCGAGTTGCCGTCGATATCGAACGCACCGCGTTTCGTGTCTGCGCGTTGCGTGCAACAGAAGCCTGAGATCATTTTGAACGACATCCCGTTACGAACTTCGTTCGGCCTACAGTTCATTACACTCGCGTCGTTGACCGGCCCCGGTGCGTTCTCTAGCATTCTTTGATGAGTGTTATGAACGAGTCTTTCGCCGCGAAGTTTCCTCCCGGTCCGCCACCCAACCTGATCCGCGCTTTGTTCGGCGCGATGCAGCAAAATCCCCTTGATTACTTTAGCGCGATGGCGCAGAAGTACGGTGACGTGTCCGGAATGCGCATCGGGAATTTCCGCTCGCTGTTTGTGAATCATCCGGACCTCATTGAGGACGTGCTCGTCAACAACGCGCGCAAATTTCACAAGGGCCGCATTCTGCAGGCCAATAAATATCTTTTCGGTGAAGGGCTGCTCACCAGCGAGGGCGATTTCTGGCTTCGCCAGCGTCGATTGTCGCAGCCTGCGTTTCATCGCACGCGTATAAACGCGTACGCCGCGACCATGGCGGAATACACGGAGCAGTTGGTTTCCACTTGGCAGGATGGCGAAGAACGCGACATCCACGAAGAGATGATGCAACTTGCCCTGCGGATCGTTGGCAAGACGCTCTTCGACGCTGACGTGACGCAAGACGCGAAAGAAGTCGGCGAAACGCTCGATCTGTTGCTGCGCATGGCAGCGAATTTTGGCCGCACCGTACTGGTTCCTCTGTGGGTTCCCACGCCGCGCAACCTTCGCGCAAAGCTCGGCGTTCACCGCCTCGAGAAAGTCATCTATCGCATCATCTCCGCGCGCCGCGCTAGCGGCCGCGATACCGGCGACCTGCTTTCAATCCTCTTGCAAGTGCGGGATGAAGACGGGACGCGCATGAGCGACCGGCAACTGCGCGACGAGACGATTACTCTGTTTCTCGCCGGGCACGAAACCACCGCGAACACTCTGTCGTGGAGCTGGTGGCTGCTCGCGCAAAATCCGGCCGTCGAAAAAAAGTTTCACGAAGAACTCGACGGCGTGCTCGGCGGCCGCATACCAACCGTCGAGGATCTCCCGAAGCTGAACTACTTAAATCACGTTCTTACCGAATCGCTGCGTCTCTACCCGACTGCGTGGGGCATGGCGCGGCTGGCGGCCGAAGAGCACGAAATCGCCGGCTACCCGGTGCATCCGGGCTACGGCGTGGCGTTTGCGCAATGGGTGGTGCACCGCGACCCGCGCTGGTACGACGCTCCGCTTGAGTTTCGCCCCGAACGCTGGGAAAACGGCCTGGCGAAACGACTACCACGCTTCGCTTATTTCCCCTTTGGCGGCGGGCCCCGCCAGTGCATTGGCAATACGTTCGCATTGATGGAAGCCAGCGTGGTGCTTGCCACGATCGGCCAGAAATTCCGTTTCCGGCTCGTGCCAGGTCACAAGGTCACTCCGCTCGCTTCGATCACACTGCGCCCCAAAGATGGGATCCAGGTAAAACTGGAAACGAGGAAGTGAGCGAGCGGCGGTCGCGCGTTCGCCCCCTGCTGCCTGACCAACGCCAGCCGAACGGTCATGGGTAATGCGTCAGGGCGAACACGAAGTGTCTAAACGCCCACATCCTTTTTTCTTATAAGTCCCACATTATCAGTTAATTAGCTTCGGATCTGAACCTGCAAATGGTGTCTGCGTACGAAGAGAGGCAGACACATGGACGCGATTTCACGGTTCGCAATTTTGACGCTGGCCACAATTTTCGCCGGTGCTGCGGCTTTTGCCATGACCTGGTTGTTTCTCCGCGGTGCGTTTCACTTGATGCAGCCCGCAACGGCAAGCCGCTTGGAAGCGACTGCCGCAAGTCGGCCCCACTACGTTCGCTCCAAACTCGTGCAGGGAACGCGAGCCAGCGCGCGGCAACTCGCTCTGCACCGCTAGAGAATTTCCCCGGCCAGCAAGATGGCGAGGCGTGCCGCAACGCCTCTCCGCCGCCAACCGGGAGCTCTCTGGCTAAGGCCAGGAGAGGAAGGATCGCGACGATGATTGCTCTGAAGTACTTGCTCGTAATTCTCGGCATCGGACTGTTCGGAAGTGCCGGGGCTTTGGTGGTTTATGACGTTTATGTTTCTTCTCAACTGCGGAGGCTGCTGCGGCGTTCGAGCGAGGAAGGCGCCGGCGTAGGCGAAACGACTTTTTTGCCCGCGCGCCCTTTCGGACCGGTGCGCTGGCAGCGCGCACTCCTGTTGGCCGGGCTGGCGGTCGTGCCGCTGCTGATTTCGCAGAGCATCGTCGTGGTGCCCGACGGATATGCGGGAGTTCGCGTCAGCCAATTCCGGGGCGCCCGTCCCGGCACGCTTTACCCGGGCGTTCATCTGGTTACGCCGTTCGTTGACTCGGTGGCTCTGTATGACACCCGCGAGCAGGTCTACACGACTGCGGCCGCAGAAATCGGCAAAAACGCGAAAGAGTTGCTGACCGTCCAGGCGCGCGAAGGATTGAACATCGGCATCGCGGTAGCCGTGCGTTACAGGATCGATCCGCGGCGCCTTACTTACATTCACGCCAATTTGCCTGGCAATGTGGGAGACGAAGTGGTCGCGCCGGTCGTTGCGTCCACTTATCGTTCGCTCGCGCCGAATTACGTCACTCGCGAAATCTTTGCGGTGAAACGCGAAGAGCTGCGTTCGAAAGCGGCGGATGCGATCAAGACGCGACTTGAGACGGACGGAATCCTGGTTCGCGAAGTTGTGCTGCGCGACATCAAGCTGCCGGAGGAATACGCCAAGGGCCTCGAAGGTTTGCTGCTCAAGGAGCAGGAGAGCGAACGCCTCGGCACCGAGCAGGAAATCAAGCAGAAGGAAGTGAAAATCGCGGAGCTCGAGGCGGAGGCGCAGAAGGCGCGCGACGTGAAGCAAGCCGAAGCACAGGCGCAGGTTCGTGTCCTGCAAGCAAAGGCTGAATCGGACTCCATGCAATACACGTTGCCACTGAAGCAGAAGCAGATTGAGCAATCGAAGCTCGAAGCTGAAGCGCGCAAGGAGGCGACGCTGCAGAATGCCGAAGCCGCCGCGCAGGCCAAGGTCATCGACAGCAAGGCAGAAATCGAGCGGCAGAGAAATCTTGCCGATGCCGAGGCCAACCGGATCCGAGTGACCGCAGATGCTGAAGCGAATCGCATCCGCGTGACGGCAGCTGCGGACTCCGAGCGGATGAAGTTCGAAGCGGCTGTGCTGAAGCAAAATCCGATGTTGATTCAAAAGATCATCGCGGAGCGCTTGTCGGACAAGCTGCAAATCATGATGGTTCCTGTCGACGGGAAAAATTTCTTCGCGAACGACGTGTTCCGCTCGGCATTTTCGGGCCTGCCGGCGAATTCGGCTTTCGAAGAAGATTCCGACGGCAGCGCGCAAGCGGCCAATCTTGCCGGACAGAAGCGCAACAATCATAAGCCGTAACGAAATTAGTCGGGCCCTGCAAGAACACTCAGGGCAAGCCCACGCTAATGCGCCAGCCAAAACCCCTGCGGGTGGCGCGTCGCGCGGAGCTGGAAGGGATGGGAGATGCGGCAACGAGGGCAAGCACCGCCGCGCTTCGCCGGATCGGCCACGGTCACCATCGGAATCCAGCACCGCGCCGCGCGCCACTCGGTTGGCGAACAATACGAAGGGACGAAAAAGAGAAGTAAAGAAGTAAGGAAAGACGAGAGACGGAGGCGAATATGAGATCGGAATGCGAAGTGAAACGGGTAGGGCTCGGATTGCGGAGAGCAGTCGGGATCGGAATGGCCGGAATGATTGTGGGAGCGCTGACGCTGGCGCCGCTGTCGGCCGCCGCAAACGGGCGAGAGGAAGATCGCATTTCGAATGAACGTCCGATCAATCGAGCGAAAGTGGAGAATTTACAGCGCTGGGTTTCCGCCGGACACGCGGACTGGTGCAAGGACGCGCGACAGGTGGCCGCAGAGGAGCTATGGCGACTGGCTGCGGACTATTCAGGTGATGGATTCGAAATGAACGAGGTAAAAGCAGATGCAATTTCGAACGGTGCGAATGGAGTGACATTCGAATGGGCTCCGCTCGATGGACGGGCCCTGTATCGCGTGACAGTTCAGCGTTTTGATTGGTTGCTGCCGATCGCCAAAAATACCGAATCGATGGTCTGGGTGCCCACACGCATCGAAATCAGCACTCATGAATGAGCTTCTTCAGTGTAGATGGTCCCAGAGCAAGGGGATCTCGCACATGGAGAATCGAGGCGGGGCCGCTGTGGCACGTTCAGGGCTGAAGCACGGCGTGCCCCGCAACCTCGTCGAGGGACGTGTTAAACTCTCGATTCAGTCCCGTGAACAATCAACTGGCCCGGCGATTTACGTTACTCGCATTCACCTCAACATCGCTGTTTTCCATTTTTCTTTTTGCTGCAGCCAATTCGATTGTTGCGCAGCCACAGGCGCTCGAAGAGTGCGTCGAACGCCTTGCACGGAAGGCGATCGCTTTGCCGCACGAACGTCGCATGTCGTTGTTGTGGACGAACCACACTACGCTGTCTGAACGGCGCGCGGAACATCTGCGCGTGTTATTCGAGCAGCGATTGGAAGCGGCGCAAGTGCGTTTTTTGCAGGGGGAAGCCGCACCCGCGTTGCGTGTTTCCATTGAGCAGACGCCTTCGCAGCTTGTTTTCACGGCGTCGGTGCCCTCGGACGGTAGTACCAATGTAGTGATCGAGGACGTCGCGCGTTCGTTGGTGGGCAGTGACGAACGGCCTTCGAATGCGATTCGAATTGAAAAAGAATTGCTCTGGCAGCAGGAGGCGACAATCTTGAGTGCTGTTCTGCCAGGTGTATCAACAGGCGCGGAAAAGAAAATGATCCTGCTTACCGAAGATGCCCTCGTGATCTATGGCGAAGCGCAGGGAAACTGGAAATTGCAAACCACGAAGACACTGCCCGGACCGAAACAACCGCCGCGTTCTGCGCGGGGTCAGCTTCTCCTTGCAGAAGAAAATATGGATCGAGTAGGAATTCTGTTGCCCGGGCGCCGCTGCGAAGCAAATCTTGCCGACGATTCGCCGATCGCCTGTGCGGGCGGAGGCAGCGACTGGCCAGCGGGCCGCTTGCTTTCGCTTCCTGCATGCGGCGCGCAAGCGTGGTGGCTCAAAAGTGATGGCACAGACTGGACGGCGGAAGATCGATTGTTTCTTCGCAGTTCCGGCGCAGCGAAGGAATCCGCTCCGGTAGCGGAATGGAACGTGCCGGGCGCCGTGTTCTCGATCGGAGCGGGATCGAACGCCGCAAGCGCTGCTGTTGTGGTGCGAAGTTTGTCGACGGGGAATTACGAGGTGTACCGCATTGAGCTGGCGTGCACAAATTAGGCGGGTGCTGTGTTCTTCTGTCGTGGCGCTGTCGTTCGTTGCTGTCGCAGAGCCCGCCGCGCGTCCACAGTACGGCGGCGTTCTGCGCGTTGAGCTACGCGCAGCTTCGTTCACGCTGAATCTACGAAGATGGAAAGCGGGTTCCGCGGACTACGCGACGAATGAGCGGCTTGCGGCGCTGGTCTTTGACCGGCTCGTCTCGCTCGATAATTACGGCAGGTTCCAGCCGCAACTTTCGACGGAATGGAGCCATAACAGCGCGGCAAAACGCTGGCAATTCACAGTGCGCCAGGGCATCAAGTTTTCGGACGGAACACCGCTCACGCCTGCCGATGTTGTTGCTGCTTTACAACCAATACTTCCTAGTGGGCTGCAGATTTTGGCGACTTCCAGTGGAGTCGCGATTCAGTCCGCGAGTCCGATGAACGATCTGCTTGAAATACTTGCGTCCGGCCCATATTTCATTTATCGCAGCGACGGTAAGGGAGTGCTGCTTGGCACCGGACCGTTTGTTCTGGAAAACACGCCAGCAAGTTCGCAACCAGCGGAAAAGACTTCGCCTGATGCTGGTGGCGCTCCCGCACAGCATCTCAGGTTTCGTTTCAACGAACTCTGCTGGAGCGGGCGGCCTTATCTGGACGCGGTCGACGTCATGCTGGGAGTACCACCGTTGCGCGCTTTGTTGGACTTACAACTCGGCAAAGCGGATGTCGGTGAACTCTCTGAAGACACGGCGCGGCGCGCGCAACAGTCGAACCTAAAAATTTGGGCGTCGTCTCCGCTCACACTATACGCGTTGAAGTTTGCCGCGCCGATAAAATCGCAGAACGACCGCGCGCTTCGCGAAGTGCTGAGCCTGTCGATCGACCGCAACGCGATGGCCCGGGTGTTGCTGCAGAAGCAAGCCGAACCAGCACCGTCCTTTTTGCCGCAGTGGCTCTCGGGATATGCTTTTCTATTCGATATGGAAAGCAACTTGGAACGCGCGAAAGAATTGCGTGCAAGCTTGCCGGCGACTGCGCTGGG